>NZ_DVEA01000217.1:0-26912 GCF_015295965.1 Thermoleptolyngbya sp. M55_K2018_002 | reverse complement strand
ACTAAGGATCAGAAGTTTTAACGCAAAGCATACGCAAGCTTCAAATTAAAACTCGTTGAAAGTGTGGAAATGTGGCAGTTTTCTGGCGATCGCCAACTGATTTGGGGCGATCGCACCTATCTCATGGGCGTGTTAAACGTTACGCCCGATAGCTTTAGCGATGGCGGCCAGTTTGACCAGTTGGACTCTGCGCTCCAGCAAGCCCATCGGCTGGCAAAAGACGGTGCAGACGTGCTGGATATTGGCGGCCAGTCCACCCGCCCCCAGGCCGAAGATGTGGCGCTGGAGGAAGAGTTGCGCCGGGTGATTCCGGTGATCCAGGCACTTCGCCAAGGGACTGCCGATTTTGCGCCGCTGGATACGCTGATTTCCGTTGATACGACCAAGGCCGCCGTGGTCAGAGCGGCGATCGCTGCCGGAGCCAATATCGTCAACGATATTTCGGGAGCGACCTTTGATGACGCAATGCTGCCCACCGTTGCCGAACTGGGCGTGCCCATTGTGCTGATGCATATTCGCGGCACGCCCAAAACCATGCAGCAGTTGACCGATTATCAGGATGTGGTGCAGGAAGTCTACGACTTTTTGGCGCGGCGCGTCGAGATGGCGATCGCCCACGGCATTCCCCACCAGCACATCGCCATCGACCCCGGCATTGGCTTTGCCAAGACCGCCGCCCAAAGCCTGGAACTGTTGCGCCGGATTGAGGCCTTCAAGCCCCTGGGCTGCCCCATCCTGATCGGCCCGTCCCGCAAGAGCTTTATTGGGCATATCCTCAACCAGCCCGATCCGAAGCAGCGAATCTGGGGCACGGCGGCGGCCTGCGCGATGGCGATCGCCCACGGAGCCGATATCCTGCGCGTCCACGATGTGGCTGAGATGCGGGATGTGTGCCGCGTGGCGGATGCGATTGGGCGGGGAGTTTGAAGGTTAGAGTGCCAGAGCGGTGCAAGGTGAGATAGCGTGATAGAAATAGCGTGATAGAACACTCATACTCCAGTTCTCCAAATGCCTCGATTCCTTCACATCGCTGATATTCACCTGGGCTTCGACCGCTACGACAACAAAGTGCGGACGCAGGATTTCTTCTACACGCTGATGGATGTGGTCGAACGGTATGCGATTCGCGACGCGATCCCTTCGGAAATTACCCCCCAGGTAGACTTTGTGCTGATTGCGGGCGATCTTTTCGAGCATCGCAACCTCCAGCCGCACATCTTGAACCAGGCACAGGCAGTGCTATCCCTCCTCAAAGACGCAGGTATCCCCGTTTTGGCCATCGAAGGCAACCACGACAACCGACCCTACGGCGTGAATACAAGCTGGCTGCGCTATCTGGCAGATTGGGAAATGCTGTACCTGCTGGAGCCGGGGGACGTGGCGCAGAGCGAACCGTTCTATTCTCCCTGGGATGCGGAGACGAAGCGCGGCGGCTACATCGACCTGCCCTGTGGTGTGCGGGTGCTGGGGTCGAGCTGGTATGGCTCCACGGCTCCCAAGGCGATCGAGCAAATTGCCGCGGCCATTAGGGAATTGCCGCCTGCGCCAGGGCCGACGGTGCTGCTGTTTCACCACGGGCTAGAGGGGCAGATCGCTCGCTATCAGGGGGCGCTGCGCTACGGCGATCTGCTACCGCTGAAGCAGGCGGGCGTAGACTATCTGGCGCTGGGGCATATTCACAAAAATTACGAGATAGAGGGCTGGGTGTTTAACCCCGGCTCTCTAGAAGCCAACAGCATAGACGAAGCCCGGTTTGAGCGGGGCGCGTATGTGGTGGACATTGGCCCAGACGGCATCCGGGCAGAACTGAAGCGCGACTATCGCCAGCGGCCAATTGTGCGGCTCAGGCAGTCCCTGCGCGGCTCGGAAACGGTGGAGGAGGTGGAACAAACGGCGATCGCCCTGGTTCAGCAGGCGATTTCCTTGGGACAACTCCAGCCCGATACGCAACCGATTGTCGAACTGCGGCTAGAGGGCGAGGTCGGGTTTGAGCGGACGGAGCTAGACGTGCGATCGCTCCAGCAGCAGCTCCAGTCCCTCAGCAACGCGCTGATCTTTCTGCTGAAATTTGAGGCAGACGTGCTGACGTTTGCCTCCCCTCTGGGGGAAGAGGCCAGCCGCGATCAGGTGGAACGGGAAGTGTTTCTCGACCTGCTGACCGCCAACAGCGCCTACAAAAACCGCGCCCCCGCGCTGGCCCAAGGCCTGATCGACCTGAAAAATCGCCAGCTTGAAGGGCGGTCAGAGCCAGATCTGTATGAGCTAGTGCAATCCTTGCTGACGAGCGAGAACAGTGAGCGTAGGGATTAAGAGTGGCGGAGTGTGGGAGGAATCGGGTGTTTTTGGGGTGGTGCAGACCGTTGAGCCATGTTGCGCTGTAATGCTGAATTGCAACGCAACGCTGAATTGCGCCGCAACGCTGAATTGTGCCGCAATGCTGAATTGCAACGCAACGCTGAATTGCACCGCAACACTGAGTTGTGCCGCAATGCTGACAATGCTGAGGTCAAGCGCCCCCCCCATCACACCGCCATTTGCCCCAATTGCGCTAGTCTAGCCATTGCAAAAGCTGGGCCCGACACGGTTCAAATACAGAGAAAACGTGTGACTCTCTCTGCATCCCCAAAGCTCTAGCCTCAAGCCCCACCCCCAAGCTCCACCCCCCGATCCCGATTTATTGACACTCGGTATGACTCGAAACAAACGCACGCGCTCCTTTGCGGCTTTTCTAACCTCCTTGGTCGGATTCACGACCCTGGCCCCGGCGACATCTGCCCAGGCTCCCGCGTCTCCCAATCGCCCCGCTCCTAGCGAAACCGTGGACTGCGAAATTCTGGTCGTCGGCGGCGGGCTGGCAGGCGTGGCCACCTCCTACGAGGCGCTGCTGGCCGGGCGCACCGTCTGCATGACGGAACTCACCGACTGGATGGGCGGACAGATCACCTCCCAGGGCACGTCGGCGCTGGATGAGGCGCGGCGGCAGCGGCAGTTGCTCTACTATTCCAAGGGGTATCTAGAACTGCGCGATCGCATTCAGAAGAAATATCGCAGGCTCAGCCCTGGCGACTGCTGGGTGAGCGTTTCCTGCTTTTTGCCCCGCGATGCCGAAAAGATTCTGGAAGACATGCTGCGAGACGCGGCGCGAAAGGGACGAGGCCGGCTCAAGTGGTTTCCCTCGACCGTGATTAAGGAACTGGACTACACTGCCGACGGCAAGCAGATCGCCGCCGCCACTGCTATCCAGCACAGCCCTGCCCCCAATACGCCGCCTTTGAATACGGAGCCGCTGTCGCAAATCATCGAAGATGCCTACCGCTACGAAAATTCCAGCCGTTTGAATAAGAAGGTGATCCGCTTCGTGCCCAAGGCGCGGCGGCAGCCCGGTGTGGCGGATTGGTACGTGGTGGAGGCGACAGAAACTGGAGAGCTAATTGCCCTAGCGGACGTGCCCTATCGGCTGGGCCTCGATCCGCGATCGCACCTCAACCCGTCCCTCCCCACCACCAATGGCGACCCCTACTGCACCCAGGGCTTTACCTACACCTTCGCGATGGAGCGCACGGCAGAACCCCAGCCTCAGCAGAAGCCGCCTTTCTATGAGCGCTATGAACCCTATTACGGCTATGACCCCAACCCGCGCCTGGCCGACATCGACGTGGTGTTTACCTATCGCCGAATCTGGAGTCCAGAGCCTCGTTCCACCGAGCGCGTGTTTGGCGTGTCGCGCCCCAAACCAGGCGATATTTCGATGCAGAACTGGGTCTGGGGCAACGACTATCGCCCTGGCACCGCCCGCGACAATTTGATCTATACCCGCCAGCAGTTGCAGGAGCGGGGACAGCTTGCTGCCGGTGGCTGGCTGGGCGGGCTGCGGACGGAAACCCTGGCGGCGGGCGAAGAACTGGCCCTGGGCTACTACTACTGGTTCACGATGGGCACGACGGATTCGCAACTGGGGGATGGGGTGAAAAAGCCTGCACCCAATCACCGCTTGCTGGCAGGGCTAGAGTCGCCAATGGGCACGGTTCACGGCCTGTCGAAATATCCCTACATCCGCGAAGGACGGCGCATTATCGGTCGCCCCACCTACGGCTACCGCAACGGCTTTAGCATGAACGAGTTGGATATCTCTAAGGCTGACTTCCGCGCCGATTTTTACCGCCAAAATCTGTCGCCAGAGATGTATCGCAACCTGTGGATTGCGCTGGCGGGGCTGGAAACTGTGTCGGCGATCGCCAAAAACACGCCCCCCGACCAGATTCAGCGCCGCACCCGCTCAACGATTTATCCCGACGCGGTGGGCATTGCCCAATACGCCATTGACTTTCACCCCTGCATGGCCTACTCGCCGCCCGAAGCACCGGGAAACATCGAGCGACCGGGCACGCGCCAGGGACACGGGCAGGCCTATCCGGGGCAAATCCCGCTGCAAGCAATGATTCCCCAAAAGCTGGATAATTTACTGGTTGCGGGCAAGAGCATCGCCACTAGCACGATGGTCGCCGCTGCCTACCGGGTTCATTCCTTTGAGTGGTCTGTCGGCGCGGCTGCGGGCACGACGGCCGCCTTTGCCCTACGGGAAAACGTCCTGCCCTACCAACTGGTGGACGACCTGCCCCGCCGCGAACCCCAGCTTGAGCAACTCCAGCGCCTCCTCGTCCGCAACGGCAACCCGATCGAGTTTCCCGACACGTCGATTTTTAACCTCGACTGGGCCGATTGGGCCCCGTGGTAAGGGAGGGCGGAAAAAATGAAGAATGAAGAACGAAGAACGAAGAACGAAGAACGAAGAATGAAACTTCTTCACTTTTCTCTCTTCACTTTTCCCTCTTCTCTCTTTCCTTTTCTCTCTTTCCTCTTGCCCATGCTTCCTCCCTTTGTCCTTGCTTCTGCTTCTCCTGCCCGACGGCGACTGCTGCAACTGGCGGGGATTGAGCCGATTGTGTATCCCAGCGCCTTTGATGAGTCGCAGGTGCGGGAGCCAAATGCCAGCGTGCTGGTGCAAAAGCTGGCAGAGGGCAAGGCACGCGCAGTTGCGCCCAAGTTTCCCGATGCGCTGGTGCTGGGCTGCGACTCGGTGCTGGCGCTGAACGGCGAGATCCACGGCAAGCCCGCCCACGCAGAGGAGGCGATCGCCCGCTGGAAACAGATGCGGGGGCGCGTCGGCGAGCTGTATACCGGGCACGCGCTGATCGACGGGGCGCAGGGCAAGATGCTGGTGCGGTGCGGCATGACGCAGGTGCAGTTTGCCAATGTGAGCGATCGCCAGATCGAAGCCTACATCGCTACCGGAGAACCGATGAACTGCGCCGGATGCTTTGCGCTGGAGGGCAAAGGCGGACTGTTTGTAGAAAAACTCATGGGCTGCCATAGCAACGTCATCGGCCTCAGCCTGCCGCTGCTGCGCCAGATGATCGCCGAGTTGGGCTACGACGTAACGGGCTATTGGTCTGGCGGCTGAAGGATGACGCTTGCCGTGGTTTCATGGTAAGACGAATCCGATGGACGAAACTGGAACTTGTGCGACACGGCAGCTCGTCAGCATACTTCAGCAGCCCGTTCCCTGTCGCGCTCACTTGCCCCTCATTCCATACCCTTATATCGAAGACAGCCCACCCTACCCTGGTGCATCCGCCAGACCGAATGATTTTGCATGAACTTTGCCAAGCTCTTCGCGTCCAAGCGATTTCGTCAACTGTTGGTGCTGCTGGCGGCGGGCGGACTGACCACCATGACGGGTAGCGTCGTTACGCCTGTATTTCCAGAAATTGTGCGAGATTTGCAGCTCGATCGCTCCTGGGCGGGCATGTTGACCAGCACTCACGCCCTGACGACGGCGCTGTTTACGCCCGTGTTTGGCATTTTGGCCGATCGGGTGGGCAAGCGGACGGTGATGCTGCCAGCGCTGCTGTGCTACGCGCTGTTTGGGGTGGCGACGATTTTCATGACGACGCTGCCGACGCTGCTGCTAATGCGGGGGCTGATCGGCGCGGCCAGCGGGGCGGTGGCGGCGGCCACCATTGGGCTGCTGGGCACGATGTATGAGGGCGACGAGCGATCGCGCATTTTGGGCTTTGCCACCAGCGCCATGACCACGGCGGCGATTATCTTTCCGCTGCTGGGCGGCTGGGTCGGGCGAAACCAGTGGCAGCACGCTTTTTACCTGTACCTGCTGGGGATTCCGCTGATGGCGATCGCCGCGCTGGTGTTTCGGGAGGAACCTCGCAATACGAGCGGTGCGGGCTTGTCTGATACGGGTGGGCTGTTGCCCGTGGTGCGCCAGCCGTCGGTGCTGATGATTTACTTCTTTTTGGCGGCGGCGGCATTGGTGATGCAAGCCACCGTGGCCTACGCACCGATTTACCTGAAAGAGACCATCGGCGCAGATCCGGCCCTGAATGGCGTGGTGCTGGGGCTGCGGGCGGCGGGGGCGGCGGTGAGTTCGGCGGTGCTGGCCAGTCGGCTGGCGCGACGGTTGAACAACCGACGGGGGGCGATCGCCCTTGGCTTTTGCCTGATGGGGCTGACTATTGCCACAATTCCGTCGCTCACGCAGATTTTTGTCATCCTTCCCGTTGCGGTTCTGTTTGGCGCGGGCTTCGGCATCATTACGCCAAATCTCTACGATTTACTCGCCGATCAGGCTCCGGCAGAGCTACGGGCCAGCGTCCTGGCCATTGGCACGGGGTTCAACTCGCTGGGCCTGTTTTCAGCCCCCCTGCTGCTGGGCCCCATTTGGAAGAACGTTGGACTCCCGTCTGTGTTTTACCTGGCAGCGGCGATCGCCCTGTTGGTCAGCCTTTTAAGCCTCCGCCGAGAGCGCAAATTGGGGACTAGGGGCTAAGGGGGGCTAAGGAGCCAGAGGCTAAATCCAAAATCCAAAATCCCCTAGTCCATACAATAGCGATCGCGCCCCCGGGCTTTGGCCCGATACAACGCCTGGTCGGCCTGGTCGAGCAACTTCAGCGGCGAACTGAGGGACGACGGAATGACGCTGACGATGCCGAAGCTGAGGGTGGACGGGGTGCGAGTGACGGGGGAGGGCGGTAGGCCCGCGAGGTTGCGGAGTTCTTTCTGAATCCGCTGCACCACGCGCACCGCGCCCAAACGGTTTGTGTTGGGCAGCACGATGGCAAATTCTTCACCGCCGTAGCGAGCCACAAAATCTGCCGGACGGTGCAGCGCTCGCCCAATCGCAGTGGCAATTTCCATCAGGCACTCATCCCCTGCTAAATGTCCGTGAGTGTCGTTGTATTGCTTGAAATAATCCACATCACACAGCACCAGCGATAGCGGCGTGCCTTCGCGGGCGGCCCGGTTCCACTCCTGCTGAAGATAGTCGTCGAGATAGCGGCGATTGGCAACGCGAGTAAGCTGATCGTGGGTCGCCAGGTAGGCTAGCTCTTGGTTGGCATACTGCAACTGGCGATATAGCTCCGACTGCTGAATCGCAATGCCTACCTGGGAAGCAAGCTGCTGGATTAGGTCGATCTCGGCGCTTGCCCAGGTGCGCGGCTGATGGCACTGCTGCACCGACAGCAGCCCCCAGAGGCGATCGCCCTGCAATAGCCCCACCGTCAGCGCTGCCTGCATTTGAAATTGTCTCCAGTAGGCGATCGCCTCTGAAGATAAGTTGGCTTTTTCCAGATGGGCGATCGCCCTAGCATTTCCCTGGGTATAAAACGTCAGCCAGTCTCCGCCTATCTCTGGCACAATGCTGCTGCCTAAAATGCAGGACTGGCCGGGTTCGACCGATTCCACCACTACGCCACAGCGCCAGTCTTCCCCAAACTGCCCAATCAGCACCCGATCTGCCCGAAAAAACTGCCGCACTTCCTGAACCGTCGTGCTGAGAATTGCGTCTAGATCGAGCGACTGGCGGATGCGCTGGGTCATGGAGGCGAGGAGTCGCTGCTGCTGAACCTGCGATCGCAGTAATTGTTCTAGCTGCTTTTGGTCGGTGATATCTTGAACAGTGCCAAATAGCCTGCTTACCACGCCATCAGAAGCCTGACGGGCCCGACCTCGCGCTTCGATGTGGCGAATCGAGCCATCAGGCCGAACAATGCGGGCCTGAAAGCGAAAGGGCTGACCAGAGGCGATCGCCTTTGACAAAATCCGCCGTAGCCGGGGCCGATCTTCTGGGTGATATTGCTGCTCATTTTCTGCCAAGGTCGGAGCGGGCTGCGTGGGATCAAGCCCAAAAACGTGAAACACCTCGGTAGACCAGGTGACGGTCTGAGTGGCCACGTCTAGTTCCCAGCTACCCATGTGCGTGAGCGCCTGGGCTTCTCTGAGCAGGGACTCGCTGCTGGCGAGGGCATCGGTCAGCGCTTGTCGCCGCCGAATTTCCTGGTGCAGTGCGTCGTTCTTCTGGGTGACGGTCGATTGCAGCGCCCGAATCACCTCGCACAGTTCCAGCGGGTCGAGCATATGAACCACACTGGTTTGCGTCAAAATGCCCACTAGCTCACCCTGGCTGCCCACCACCACCAGCCGCCGGATCTGGTTTTCCTGCATTTGCTGATAGGCGCTCCAGAGAGATTGCTGCGGGCTGGTTTGCAGCAGGGGCGTACTCATCACTTCCCCCGCATAGGTCTGGGCAAGGTTGAGTCCGTCTGCCTGGAGTCGCACAAGGTCTTGCTCCGTCACAATGCCCAAGGGAGCGACATGGCCCTGAGACCCGTCGGTCAGCCCGGATTTGGCAGCCTGTTTTTCGGGTGCGTCGGGCAATTGGGGCAAAGTCGGCACAATCACCACACAACTCACCCGATGCTGCGTCATCTGGTGGGCCAGATCTGCGACGGAGGTGCTGGGCAGGGCCGAGACCACGCGGCTAACCATGACATCCGACACCTGGCGAAATTTCAGCAGGTCGCTGGGCTGGAGCAGATTGCGAATCGAATTCGGGGTCATCACTCCCAGCACTTCGCCCCGGCTGCCAAGAATGGGCAAGTGGCGAATTTGGTGTTGCCGAAAGATTTGCAGCACTGCTAGCAAGTCATCCAGGTCTGTTTCAGCCAGCGTGATTACGGGAGACATCATCACAGTGGCGATCGCCTCGGCGGGCTGGAGCGAACCCCTGGCGATCGCCCGCACCACATCTCGTTCGGTAAAAATTCCTACTAGTTGCCCTGCCCGAAGCACTAGCGCAAAGCTGCTGCGGGTTTCGCTCATGGTGCGGATGACTTGGGCGATCGCCGTGTCAGATTCTACGCTGAGAAACTGGTGGAGAACCCCCTCTGCAAAAAGCTGCTGTCGAGAAATTTGAACCTGAGCCACCTTGCCCTTGAATCTTTTTCAGATGGAACGTTCAGACGAAACGCCAACAGAAACATCAAAACACCCAAAAAAGCCGCTAAGCGCGATTTTATCCGTTTTCGTAAAGATGAAGAACTGGGCAAGACGAAATTTACTCATCTCACCCTAAAAGTTCTCTAAAGTTTTTGGTGACGGGCTTGAATTGCTCAGGCCATCTTCTCGAAGAAGCCCGTAGAGCGATTGGAGCCACTCAAAGAACCTGGCGCTGACCAACCGCTGGTGGGCGACAAGGCGGCAGTCCGCGCAGGCAGCCTACTCATTGACCGGCGTTTTGGAGCGCTTGATGGGCTTCGGCTTGGGCCCGCTGCCATAGTCGCTGCGGGGACGGCTCTCTTCCACGGGTACGTCGTCGGAGTAGGCGTGGTCGCCGCGCATCCAGGCGGGGCGCGTCTGGTCGTAGGCCATCTGCAAGGCCGCAGCGGCGATTGCCCGCATGTCGTACTCCTCACTCAATTGCGTCACAATCGGCAGGAAGGAGGCGAGGCGATCGCCCACCAGCGCTTCCCGCAGTTGCCCCTGGAGCTTCTCCAGATAGCGGGCTTCGATCTGGGCGCGGGTCGGGATCGTGCCCGTTTGCAACTGCTGGCGGATGTGCCGCTCAATGTCCCGCAGCTTGCGCTTGTCTAGCGGCTGAATCAGCGTAATCGCCGTGCCCTCTTTGCCCGCACGACCCGTGCGACCAATCCGGTGGACGTAGCTTTCCACGCTGTCGGGCAGGTCGTAGTTGATCACATGGCTCAAATCGTCCACATGCAGACCGCGAGCGGCAATGTCCGTCGCCACTACCCAGCGCACCTGACGCTGCCGGAAGCGCAGTAGCAGCCGTTCCCGCTGAGACTGGCTGAGGTCGCCATGATACTCATCGACGCTGTGCCCAGCGGCTTGCAGTTGGCGAGTTAGGTCTGCGGCGGCTTTGCGCGTGCGGACGAAGATCAATGCCGATTCGGGATCTTCCAGTTCCAAAATGGGCTGGAGGGCGCGGGCTTTCGTCCAACCCCGCGGCACCATATAGACCACCTGATTAATCCGCGTCGGGGCGGCCTTGGGCTGCTCGATGCTGACGGTGACGGGCGATCGCAGGAACTTGGCTGCCAGTTCTCGAATCGACGGATCCATCGTTGCCGAGAAAAACGCGGTCTGCCGCTCTGGAGGCGACTGGCTCAGGATTTTTTCCACGTCTTGAATAAAGCCCATATTCAGCATCTCATCGGCTTCATCCAGCACCAGCCAGCCCAGCTTATTCAGCTTCAGGTCGCCCCGCTTCAGCAAGTCCAGCACCCGGCCGGGCGTACCCACGATGATTTGCACGCCCCGCTGGAGGCGGCTGATTTGCAGGTCGATGGACTGTCCGCCATAGGTCGGCAAAATTTTCAGGCGGCGATCGTCCGTCAGCGTCCGAATCGACTGATAGACTTGGATTGCCAGCTCGCGAGTTGGTGTCAGGATCAGCGCCTGCACCGCGTTGTTGTTAACATCAATCTGCTCCAAAATGGGCAGCGAAAAGGCCGCCGTTTTGCCCGTCCCTGTCTGGGCCAGACCCACCACGTCGCGCCCCGACAGCAGATGGGGAATCGCCTGCGCCTGAATCGGTGTCGGTGCGGTAAATCCAGCTTTTTCTAGATGGCGCGCCCGCGCCTCAGACAAACCCAGACTAGTGAATGAAAGCGTCATTAGATCTCCTTAAAGAGTTCAGTTTGCTGAGACACGGCTGAGCGCGCCTCTGAGTTGGGTGCGGGCATCGGCAATCTGCCCGTAGAGGTCATACACGTCGGCTCCGGTGATTTCTACCGTGGCCATTGATCCCAGCCGAGCATCGCCTTGGATATAGACCAGCCCGTCCACTTCGGGAGAGAAGCGGGCCGATCGCCCCACCAATTCATTTGTTTCGGGATTTTCCTGTTCGATGAGAACGTCTACCACACGCCCTACCTGAGCCTGGTTGCGCCGCAGGGAAATCGGCTGCTGCACCTGCATAAGGCGATCGCGCCGATCGTCCATCACGGCTTGCGGCAGTTGGTTGGGCAGGCTAAAGGCGGGGGTTCCCTCTTCGGCAGAAAAGGTAAACACCCCCACATGGTCAAACTCGTGCCGCTGCACAAACGCCAGCAGGTGCTGAAAATGCTCCTCCGTTTCGCCAGGGAAGCCGACGATAAACGTGGTTCGCAGCACCGCATCGGGGATTGCGGCTTTAATTCGCTCGATGATGCCGTCGTTGACCTGACCCTGCCAGGGACGATTCATCGCTCGTAGCACCTCTGGATGGGAATGCTGCAACGGCAAATCCAGGTAGGGCAGCACGTTGGGCGTTTCTTGAATCGCCGCGATCACCTTGGGGGTCAGCCCCGTTGGGTAGGCGTAGTGCATCCGAATCCAGGGCACTTCCACCTCACCCAGCGCCCGCAGCAGTTCCGCCAGCCGGGGTTCGCCGTACAGATCCACGCCATAGTTAGTGGTGATCTGGGAAATCAGGATAATTTCCTGAACGCCCTCAGCCGCGAGCTGTTTCGCTTCGGCGACGATGGACTCGATCGAGCGCGATCGCTGGTTGCCGCGCAGGTGAGGAATAATGCAAAACGCACAGCGATAGTCGCAGCCCTCGGCGATGCGGAGATAGGCCACGCCTTCAGTGGTTGTGCGATAGCGGGGCGTGGTTTCGTCCGCGATGTAAACTGGCTCCGCAGACACTTCCTGAACCCGCTCACCCGCCTCCGCCCGCTGAATCACCTCCACAATCTTGTGGTAGTCCCCAGTGCCCACCACTGCTACCGCTTCGGGGATCTCGTCCAGCAGTTCTTTCTGGAAGTGCTGCGCCATGCAGCCCGTAATTACGATTTTCTTGTTAGCCTCAGCTAGCTCCACCAGGGTTCGCACCGACTCTTCGCGGGCCGCCTGGATAAAGCTACAGGTGTTGACGATGACGTAATCAGCTAATTCTTCGTTGGAATCAACCTGGTAGCCAGACCGCACCAGCAGCCCCAGCATATGCTCCGTGTCGATTCGATTCTTCTCACAGCCCAGGTGAGACACTGCAATAACTGGCTTAATGCTCATTAAAAACTTGGATAATGTGCGGGTTAAACGGTAAGTCAAACGGTAAACAGAACGAATATGCAGCGATCGCCCGTTACAGTGAAATCCTCACCGCCTTCATCCCCTGCCCTTTCAAGCCACGCAGCTCATAATGATTAGGATGCAGGGAATACCGTTAAACGCAATCGCACTAATCTAATCCTTACTATAGCCTAAAACATTACATAACTATACATTTCAGGCACGCTTCATCAAAATACCTATCAAAAGATAGAGTCAGGCGACATCTTGTGGTAACACCAGACCCATTAACCAGATTCACTGGCTAGACCCACGAGACTCTATCGGAACGCTATCGGAACTCTGGGGCGGAATCTATGCTGAACCTGACTTGCTGAATCTGACTTCGATCTCGCGCTTGGCGGAGGAGGGTCAACTGCAACCGCGCACCGATCAGCTTCTAGTGTAGACAATTCTCAGCGGCCTTGGGGTTGCCGTCATCGTGCCCTTGTTGCTGTAAAGTTGAACGTATACGGGTGGACTGTGTGCAGTTCGCTCGTTGCTCAGCAGGTTCGCCGATTCGTAGATTAGTCAGGGATTTAAGCGACTTTTCTATCGTCAACCCATAGCGACCGTTTTAGAACTGGCTTCGTCAATTATCTAGCCGCGTGGACTTAACGCAGATTTTCAAAACAAAGCATCCGGTGATTGGGGTTGTGCATCTGTTGCCACTGCCCACATCGCCCCGCTGGGGAAACAGCCTCAAAGCCGTCATTGCGCGGGCCGAGCAGGAAGCAACTGCGCTGGCATCCGGCGGCGTGGATGGGCTAATCGTTGAAAACTTTTTTGATGCGCCCTTCACAAAGGACTCTGTTGATCCCGCAGTGGTCAGCGCCATGAGCCTAGTGGTGCAACGGCTGATGAACCTGGTGACGCTGCCGATCGGCGTGAACGTGCTGCGGAATGACGCTCGAAGCGCAATGGCGATCGCCACCTGCACCCGCGCCCACTTTATCCGGGTCAACGTGCTGACGGGCGTGATGGCGACCGATCAGGGATTAATCGAAGGTCGCGCCCACGAGCTATTGCGCTATCGCCGTGAACTGGGCAGCGAGGTCAAGATTTTTGCCGACGTGCTGGTGAAACACGCCCGTCCGCTAGGGTCGCCCAACCTGACGACTGCTGTGCAGGAAACGATCGAGCGGGGATTGGCGGATGCGGTGATTCTGTCCGGTTGGGCCACAGGCAGCCCGCCCAGCCTGGAAGACTTGGAACTGGCTAGCGCCGCAGCAGGCGACACGCCCGTATTCATCGGCAGCGGAGCCAGTTGGGAAAACATTCCTCGCCTGATCCAGGCGGCAGATGGTGTAATCGTGTCTAGTTCGCTGAAGCGCCACGGACAGATTGAGCAGCCCATCGACCCGATCCGCGTCAGTCAGTTTGTGGAAGCGATGCAGCGTAGCCTCTCGGAGAAAGCAGAAAAAGCAGCCAATCTGCCGACTCAATCCGCAGCGCCGGAACGACTGGCAGCCCGCGAAGGTTAGGAAGCGTGGGTGATGCTGCGGCTGTGCAGAGCAGAAATTTTCTAGGGCATAGTGGGCGATCGCTGTGATACGCTAGAGAAGTTGTCTAAATTCGCACATCCGGGCTTTCGGGTGTTCTGAAGACCCAGGTATCAAGGCTTTCAAAGAATTTGTAGCGGATTGAGTGTCGCGCTGCGTTTCTCCCTGGTCACCTGTTCAGAATGCTCCCGGATGGAGGAATAACCCGAAAGGAGATTAAATTCATGCCAGTTGTTTCATTGGCTCAATTGCTTGAGTCAGGGGTTCACTTTGGGCACCAAACTCGCCGCTGGAACCCCAAGATGTCGCCCTACATCTACACCTCGCGCAACGGGGTACACATCATTGACCTGGTGCAGACTGCCCAGTACATGGATGAAGCTTACAGCTACGTCCGTACCGCAGCCGAAAAGGGCAGCAAGTTTTTGTTCATTGGAACCAAGCGTCAGGCTGCGGGCATTGTGGCTCAAGAAGCCCTTCGCTGCGGTTCCTACTTCGTAAACCAGCGCTGGCTGGGCGGCATGTTGACGAACTGGGCCACGATTAAAACCCGCGTCGATCGCCTGAAGGAACTGGAGCGTCGCCAAGAGACGGGGCAGCTTGACCTGCTTCCCAAGAAGGAAGCCGCGATGCTGCGCCGCGAGCTAGAGAAACTCCAGAAATATCTGGGCGGCATCAAAGCGATGCGGAAGATTCCCGATGTTGTGGTGATTGTTGACCAGCGCCGGGAATACAACGCCGTGCAGGAGTGCCAAAAGCTGGGTATTCCCATCGTTTCGCTGCTAGATACCAACTGTGATCCTGACTTGGTAGACGTGCCGATTCCTGCCAACGACGATGCGATTCGCTCAATCAAACTCATCGTCGGTCGTCTAGCAGATGCCATCTACGAGGGTCGCCACGGCCAGTTGGATGCAGAAGAAGAGTACGACTACGAGGGCGCTGAAGAAGAGTACGACTACGAAGATGCCGAATTCGCAGACGATGAAGAAGGCGAAGAAAACTAGGCATTGGAGGTGAAGGAAGCAGGGATCAGCGGGTCGGCTTCGGGCTTGAGCAAGCACCTGACACCTGGCCCCTGATCCCTGTAACCTAAGACCTGGATAGCAACAGTTCAACCACTTGCACACGGGGACTCAACGAACATGGCGGAGATTTCGGCAAAGCTCGTCAAGGAACTGCGCGACAAGACTGGCGCAGGGATGCTGGATTGCAAAAAAGCCCTTGCAGAATCCGATGGCGACATTGAAAAAGCGGTGGAATGGCTGCGGAAGCGAGGCATCACCAAAGCGGAAAAAGCGCTGAGCAAGACGACGGCAGAGGGACTGGTTGGAAGTTATATTCATACGGGCGGCCGGGTTGGTGTGCTGGTTGAGGTCAACTGCCAGACTGACTTTGTGGCGCGGAACGAATCGTTCCAGCAGTTGGTGCGCGATGTGGCGATGCAGATTGCGGCTAGCCCCAACGTAGAATACGTGAAGGTGGCTGATATTCCTGAGGACGTGATTGCGAAGGAAAAGGAGATTGAGGCGGGCAAGGATGACCTGTCCAATAAGCCGGAAGCCGTCCGCGCCAAGATTGTGGAAGGCCGCATTGAGAAGCGCCTGAAGGAACTGTCGCTGCTGGATCAGTCCTACATCAAAGACCAGAGCATTACCGTTGAGGAGCATATCAAGAATGTGATTGCCAGCCTGGGCGAAAACATTCAGGTACGCCGCTTTGTGCGGTTTGTGATGGGTGAAGGCATTGAGAAGGAGGAGACCGACTTCGCCGCAGAAGTGGCT
The DNA here is from genome assembly GCF_015295965.1 of Thermoleptolyngbya sp. M55_K2018_002. Classification (NCBI taxonomy): domain Bacteria; kingdom Bacillati; phylum Cyanobacteriota; class Cyanophyceae; order Oculatellales; family Oculatellaceae; genus Thermoleptolyngbya; species Thermoleptolyngbya sp. M55_K2018_002. Next base: position 11,215 of record NZ_DVEA01000217.1, on the reverse strand, counting down.
GCCCAAACTGGCGCGAAGGAAGAACCCAAGGCTGAAGCCCAAAAGGAAGAACCCAAGGACGAACCTAAGGCTGAGCCTAAGGCTGCACCCAAGGCTGAGGTGAAAGAAGAGAAGAAGAAAAAGAAGAAGTAGGATCAGAGCAGGGCTGGATTTTGAGAGCCTGAGTTCAGTTTCTCGGATTCCAGCGCATCGTCTAATTGATTTGGACGAGAGGCTTTGTCAAGAGGCTTTGTCGAACGCTGAAAAAGGCTAGGGTGTGAAAGCAGCAGGCTGAAAGGTCTGGGTTGCTTTTATGCTCTAGTCTTTTGGCATTGCATGAGGGACGGCTATGGCAAAAACGGTTGAGCAAATTGAGCAAGATTTGGCGGCGCTGGTGGGGGCGATCGCCAAATTGCAGCAAGAATTTGAGCAGGTCTATCGCGGCTATCTAACGGAGCTAGGAACGACGACCCGCCAGCAGCTCATCATGGCCAGCTACCATCTCTGCACGCAGGGCTATCCCGACGCATTTCTGAGCCTTTCGGTGAGCCAGCGCGAGGCATTGCAGCGATCGCTCCGTCAGGTCGCCCAGGCGGCCCAAGATCGTCTGCTGCGGGCGCTAGACGAAGATGAATGCTGGGACGCTGATGCAGAGCCAGCGCCCGATGCGCCGGAGGAGTCTAGGGGGCTGATCCTGTCGCAAGATGAGGCGGCAGAACTGAGAGCCGCGTTAAACGAGAAGTTTGGGCTGACAGAAGTGGAGTTTGACGATGACTCCTATGAGGACTCGTATTTTGACGAGCCACCGGAGAACCTGGGCGAGGATTCGGAATCTAACAGGGAAGGCGTGGCGGCGGGCGATTCGGGAAGTGCTCCCTACGGGAATCGCCCCCAGGATGCCCCCACTGCCTCAACTCAGGAGCTTGCCATCACAGATGCGCTGAATGCTTCTCCGGAAGACCTGCTCGAAGCGGCCGCAGCGTCGCTCTCGCGGGCAACCTCCGAGGCAGCCGCCAAAGCCAAGGCCAAGGGCGCTTCTAGTTCCAATCAAGCGCCGTCGCCGATGGATAGTCTGGCGCGGTGGCAAGCGAAAATTGAGCGACGGATCGCCGCAGTGCTGCGCGACCAGTCTCAGGCGGCGAATCGCCTGCTGCACCAGGTCAACATTTTGCCCAACCAGATTCCGGCACCGATTATGGAAGTGGCGGCCAAGGCAGGCGCATCTGACTCGACGCTCGGCCCGCCCAACCTGTTGAACTTGATGATCGAAGCGCAGGGCGACAAGCCAGATCAGGTCTCGATTACTCGAATTGTGGCAATTCGCCTGCGGCTGTCGGAGCTAGAGTTTGGGTCGCCGCTGTTGGCCAACTGGCGCTCAAAGCTGCGTGGGTTAAACGCCCGCCTCAAGCAGCTTGGCCAAGAATACGAGAAAAAGTCTCGCGAACGGGCGATCGCCCAGGCAGAGCAGGCGTGGCGTTCGACCTGGCACGAAGATTAAGGCTGGCCAAACCCAATAATTCACTTTAGAATTCCAGCATGGACTGGCTGCGACTGCAAAAGGCACTGGCAATCGAGGCGGAGCGGGGCTTCAATGACCTGGAGGGCAACCAGCACCGCTTTAGCGAGTTTTTGGCGCTAACGCTGCGAGAGCCGCCGACCGACTTGCCGATTGTGGAACAGGAACGGCTGCGGGCGATCGCCCACGAGTTTTCGCGCTATTCCGACCTCACCTTTGCCCAGCGGCAGCATCTCGTGGCTGATACGCGCCGCGTGCTGTATCAAACCAAGCGCCTGGCCGAAGATCGGGCGCAAGCGGAGGAATCTGAAGGGGTGTTAGCAAAGCTTTCCGAAGGAATCGCCCAAAATTCAGACAACACCGCCGCGACGGCTGCAACCCCGACCCGCACCGCCCCGAAAACGAAAGTCCCCAAAGCCGTTCCCCTGGTCGAAAAAAGCAGTCGGTTGACGCTTGATCAGGCCGTGACCTATCTCCCTGGCGTGGGCGCAAAAAACGCCGAACGTCTGGCCAAGCTGGGGCTACACACGGTTCGCGACCTGCTCTACTACTATCCCCGCGACCACATCGACTACGCCCGCCAGGTGAATATCCGCGACCTAGAGCCAGGGGAGACCGTGACGCTGATCGGCACGGTAAAAAGCTGTACCGTCTTCAACAGTCCGCGCAACCCCAAGTTGGCCATTTTTGAGATGACCGTGCGCGACCACACTGGGCAAATCAAGCTCAGCCGATTTTACGCCGGGGCACGGTTTCGCAGTCGCGGCTGGCAAGAGCAGCAAAAGCGGATGTATCCGCCGGGGGCAGTGGTGGCCGCGTCGGGACTGGTGAAACAGGGCAAAGCAGGCAAAACGCTGGATGACCCGCAGATCGAGGTGATCGACCATATCGGCGGGTCGATCGAATCGATGAAGGTGGGGCGCGTGGTGCCAGTGTATCCGCTGACGGAGGGCGTGCAGGCAGACGTGGTGCGAAAAGCAGTGCTGGGGGCGCTGCCCGCCGTGAGTCAGTTGCAAGAGGCGTTGCCCAATGGCCTGCGTGAAAAGTATGGACTGGTGGGCATTCAGGAGGCGATCGCCCACATTCACTTTCCGCCAGAGGGCGAGTCGCTCGCCGCCGCCCGTCGCCGCCTGGTGTTTGACGAGTTTTTCTACCTGCAACTGGGCCTGCTCAAGCGCCGCCAAACCCAGCGCCAGGAACAGACCAGCGCCGTCCTCGCGCCGACGGGCAAGCTCATCGACGAGTTCTACAACATCCTGCCATTCCAACTGACAAACGCCCAGCAGCGTGTCGTCAACGACATTCTCAACGACCTGCAACAGACCGCACCGATGAATCGCTTGGTGCAGGGCGATGTGGGTTCTGGGAAAACGGTGGTGGCCGTGGTGGCAATTTTGGCGGCGATCCAGGCAGGCTTTCAGGCGGCGCTGATGGCTCCGACCGAAGTTCTAGCCGAGCAGCACTATCGCAAACTGGTGGGCTGGTTCAACCCACTGCACCTTTCTGTAGAACTGCTGACCGGATCGACCAAAGCCGCCAAGCGTCGCCAAATTCACGACGACCTGGCCACGGGCGCACTGCCGCTGCTGGTGGGCACTCATGCGCTGATCGAAGATCCGGTGCAGTTCTCGCGCCTGGGGCTGGTGGTGATCGACGAGCAGCATCGCTTTGGGGTGCAGCAGCGGGCGCGGCTCCAGCAAAAGGGTGACCATCCCCATGTGCTGACCATGACCGCCACGCCGATTCCCCGGACGCTGGCGCTGACGCTGCACGGCGATCTGGACGTGAGCCAGATTGACGAACTGCCGCCGGGTCGCAAGGCGATTCAGACCAACGTGCTGACGGCCAAAGAGCGATCGCACGCCTACGACCTCATGCGCCGCGAAATCGCCCAGGGTCGGCAGGTCTATATCGTGCTGCCGCTGGTGGAGGAGTCGGAAAAGCTGGATCTCAAATCAGCGATTGAGGAGTATCAGCGGCTCCGAGATGTAATCTTTCCCGAATTTCAAATCGGCCTGCTGCACGGGCGCATGACCTCCGCCGAAAAAGACGAGGCCATTTCTCAATTTCGTGAGGGGCAAACCCAAATTCTGGTTTCAACGACGGTGGTGGAGGTCGGCGTGGACGTGCCCAACGCCACGGTCATGCTGATCGAACACGCGGAACGGTTTGGCCTGTCGCAGCTTCATCAGCTCCGGGGGCGGGTCGGACGGGGCGCGGCTCAGTCCTTTTGCTTGCTAATGAGCAGCACCCAGTCGGAAACTGCCCGCCAGCGGCTGAAAGTGCTGGAGCAGTCCCAAGACGGCTTTTTCATTTCAGAAATGGACATGCGCTTTCGCGGGCCGGGCGAAGTGCTGGGGACGCGCCAATCGGGATTGCCCGACTTTGCCCTGGCTAGCCTGGTGGAAGATCAAGACGTGCTGAACCTGGCCCGCGAGGCTGCTGAAACCGCCATGACCAAAGACCCCACGCTCGATCGCTGGCCGCTGATGAAGTCTGAACTGACCTATCGCTATCGCAAGCTCATGGGCGGCACGATTCTAACGTAATCCGAGTTTGGAGAATCGGAGGTGGGTCAGCAGGCGGGAGAAAGCCCCCCGTTTCGACTCCCAACCCCGGCCCCGCATTGCTGTAAAGTGACAATATGTACGACAATGACGACCTTTCTGTGCTGGCGGCGGAGCTAGATCTTGACCTGGAAAGTCCGCTAGACAAGCTCGACGAGTCCGACAGCGAGACAGAAGCCCCCAAGCCTGATCCCGATGAAATGCTGGTGCTGCTGGAGTCGCCCCAACCTCAGCAGCGAATGCTGGCTGCGCGTGCGTTTTGCGAATTGGAAGATGCGCGGGCCGTGCCGCATTTGATTCGGCTTCTGAATGAGGCTTGTCCGCTGGTGCGGGTGAGCGCGGCCTATGCACTGGGACGAAACCCCAGCAGCGAGGCCGTGGAGCCACTGATCGCGCAGTTTCAAAAAGACTGGAACGGCTACGTGCGAAAGGGCATTGTGTGGGCGTTGGGGAATAGCCGCGATCGCCGCGTGTTGGAGCCTCTGTTAGTGGCGCTAAAAACCGACATTCCGGCAGTCCGCCTGTGGGCCGCTAGCGCCCTGGCGCAAATGTCCTTTGTGGGATACGACGAAATCATCGCCGCCATTCCGCCGCTGATCGAAGCGCTACGCCGCGACCCGATCGCCGCCGTGCGGAGCAACTGTGCCTGGTCGGTGGGTCAGCTTTGCCGCGAGTTGCCGTCGAATGTGGTCTATGCCACGGCGATTGACGCGCTGATCGAGGCGTTTGCCGAAGACGAAGAAATGGGCGTTCGCGAAGATGCCAAACTGTCAATGCTGAAGCTGGGCGATCCGCGCGGGCTTCAGGTGATTGAAGAACTGGAGCAGGAAGGGTTTTAGGCAGGGCGTATCCCACTTTTGTAGCCCTCACCCTAAATCCCTCTCCCAAAGCGGGAGAGGGACTTCCAATCCGGCTCCCCTTCTCCCAAAGCGGGAGAGGGACTTCCAACCCGGCTCCCCTTCTCCCTTTTTGGGAGAAAGGGCTGGGGGATGAGGGCAAACTTGCAGAACTGGGATGCGCTCTTTAGGCAGGACGGATGCACTTGCAGAGTAACGGCTCGGCAATCCAAAATCCTACTCAATTATCCAAAACTCTACTCCCCATAAAACTCATCGATGCGCTCCACATAATCCAACTGCGCCAAGTTCAGAAGCGTCTCGCGCCAGTTTGGGCTGTGGGTTTCACCCATGCAGAGGATTTGTGCTGCGCTGCACCGGATGCGCCCCGGACTGTGGGGATAGAACTCAATCGCCGGGTTAAGGGCTTGGACTTCTGCCTGATGCTCGGCGCTGCGGGGAATGCAAAACTCGTAGCGGAGCGATCGCCCTCCATCCGCTGGCCCTCCGGCGAAACCTGAGACAGGTCAAAGCTGATTTTGCTCAGGCTGGCTAGCGCAGGTGAACAGGACAAAAGGGCGATCGCCCCTACTCCGAAAATCCCCACAACCCGCATTAGGCGCAGTTTTTTACCCATCGCCGCAAATCCAAACTCGCACATCCAAAATCAAGCACCCACTCAAGCAGCCCAACTTCGAGGCACAGGGTGCGTAAAAATTGGGCTGCGGCTAGAACCCTAAAGCAGTTCGATGTTCGACAGGGTAAACTCCGTCGTAGTCTGCGTATCGCCCTGGGTCGAGTGAATCACCTGGCGCGTCAGCAGATAATAGCCGCCGAAGTTTTCGTAGGTGCTGTCTACGCGGTTCTCGCGCACAACTTCACCCGTTTCGGCGTTGCGGAAGGTCACGTCGTAGCCCGTCGAGATGTAGCCCGCGCCCGTGTCGAGGCTGCTGTGGTGGTTAATCACAAAGGCGTTGCCCCCCATGACGCGGCTCACCTGGCAGATCTCGTTGTTCCGCAGCTTGTAGTTTGACCCCATCGCGTCGCCGCTGACGAGGATTTCAACCGCACCCGTCTCATCGGTGTTGCCCAGCGAGAAGCGGTTTTTGCCGTGAGCCTGCTCAAAGCTGCTGCGCTTGCGGTGGGTCGCGATTTCCCAGAGCATTCCCTGGAGCGACTCGCGCACTGCCTCATCCGACAGTTCGACAACCTCGTAGCTCAGGTCAGCGTTTACCCGCACCTTGCCTGTATAGGTTTCGCCGCCCTGAGTCAGGGTCACGTCAGCCGTGAAGCCTGGAAAATGTTCATCCCAGGTATAGCGATTCTCGTAGGCCGCCCGAAAAAGCGATTGAGCGTCTAGCGTGGTTTGCGTCATGAGGAAAGCTCCTAAGCCGTTTCATTTAGGATCTTAGCGGCTGCGGCCACGCCTGCGCCGGGGGTTACGCCGTCGTAGCCCAACTCAATCAGCGTGGCTTCTAGCGCACCCACGGCCGTCAAAATGTCGCGATCGCACACAAAGCCCAAGTGCCCCACGCGGAAAATCTTGCCCTTCAGGTCGTCCTGTCCGCCAGCCAGCGCAATGTCGAATTTCTTCTTCATTACCGAGCGAATTTTCTCGGACTCTACGCCCACCGGAGCCACGGCAGTAATCGCAGGGCTGGACGTGCCATCGGCGGCAAACAGCGGCAACCCCAAGGCCTTCATGGCAGCGCGAGTGGCGTTCATCTGGCGATGGTGTCGCGCAAAGATATTTTCCAACCCCTCTGCCTGCATCATTTTCAGTGCCGTTTGCAGCGCAAAGAACATATTCACAGGTGGCGTGAAGGGTGTGGTGTTTTTTGCCGCGTCTTTGCGATATTTGCCCAGATCGAGATAAAAGCGGGGAATCTTGGCGGTGGCGTAGGCTTCCCAGGCTTTGGGGCCGACCGCAACAAAGCCCAATCCCGGCGGCAGCATAAAGCCCTTTTGGGAACCCGACGCAACCACATCCAGCCCCCATTCGTCAATGGGCACGTTGGTTGCGCCCAGGCTGGTGACAGCATCTACGATAATCAGCGCCCCGTGGGCCTTGACGTGCCGATTGATGGTTTCCAGATCGTTCAGCACGCCCGTCGAGGTTTCGCTGTGGGTGACGATGACAGCCTTGATGTCCTTAGCAGTGTCGGCTTCTAGGCGGGTGCGAAAGTCTTCGGGGTCTAGTGCTTTGCCCCATTCGGCGGTGACACGCTCCACATTTAGCCCAAAGCCCTCCGCAAGCTGGGCCCAGCGATCGCCAAATTTGCCATTCGTGCCCACCAACACGCGATCGCCCGGACTCAAAAAGTTAATGATTCCCGCTTCCATTGCGCCCGTGCCGCTGGCCGTCAGGATCAGCACGTCGTTTTCCGTCTGGTGCAGCCACTTCAGCCCCGCAGTCACCTCCGCCATGATCGTGCCAAACTCGCCGCTGCGGTGGCCAATCGGGTGCTTTGCCAGCGCCAACAGCACCGACTCCGGCACAGGTGTCGGGCCGGGAATCATCAACATCAGCTTATTGTCCATTGCTCTGTCCTGCCTCTGAACTCAGGGGAATTTAGATTTTGCGTCGATCTAATATTTTGGGGCATTTTTGGAGTATCTATCAGAATGCCACATTCTGGAGAGCGCAGGCGTTGGGATGGCAAGACCCAAGGTTAGGCCTTCTGCACGTTAGATTCTTTAGATTTTGGATTGGGAATCGAGGGATTTTGGATTGGGGACTTTGGATTTTGGATTGACAGACTAAGCCGCCAAAATCCAAAACCCAAAATCTAAAATCCTCCTTATCTGTTCTTACTCAGTTGCGCCAGGATTGCTGCGGATTTCACGATGCAGGTAGCGCAGCACTTCGCCGGGGCGACCGTCGAGGACGATGCCGTGGGGCGGAAAGTCGAGGGCGTGCGTCCACTCGAAGCGTTCGGCGTAGCGGAGCAGGTGGAGCCGGTCAATCGCCATCTGTGCGTCTTCGGGGAGGCCGATGATGCAGTGGCGCAGGCGGCGACGGTGGGGCAGTTCGCAGGTGAGCGGGGGCAGCGAAAACTGGGTCGCCTCCGAGAGTGGGGACGACCAGGTGTATTGAATTTTCAGCATTTGGGGTTTCCTCCAGGAAACGAGTGGGTAGGAAACCCCGAAATGTTGGCCGCCCACGGACGTGAAGCGCTGGGACAGGGCGGCCTACAATGGACGCAGCCCTGAGACAGGCACCCGCTGTCGAGGGGTCAGGCGTTGGTGGGTGCTGCTAACACCTGCCAATGCCGTAGATGACTAAACGACCAAAATTTCGGGGGAAAAGTGGGCTGCGTCGAAGGGAACCAACGGGCAGCTTGATGGACGATCGTACTGGATGCGTTTCACTGACGCAAGAGAATTTTAGATAGGACTTACGCAGTTAGACGATTTCTCGCGGGCGCAGCCCGCGAGAAATTGTCCAAAACCCAAAGAGATGATCGCAAGTGTGTCAGTCCTGTTGGATTTTGGATTGGGGCGGGACGGGGCTGTCAGCGGGGGCATGGCGGGCGATCGCCTTTCGTCAACGCCAGAGTTTCCCCAACTAGAGTTTCTCAAGCAAGTTTCCCAAACAAGCTCCCCCAACAAGACGCTCTCTCGGCGAGGCGATGGGCGGTCGAGAGAGCGTCTTGTCGAGGCGCAAATCAAAGCGCAAATTCGGCGGGATGCCAGCGCTATGCCGCCACTTCCTGAGCGTCTTTCTCCATCTCTATCGGGACGACCTCAGCCGCCACACTAGCGATGAGTTGCAGATAGAGTTGCCCCAGGCGCGATGCAACGCTGTCCCAGCTAAAGCCGAGTTCGACGCGCTGGCGACCCGCATGGCCCAGCTTGTCTCGCCAGGCGGGGTTTTTGAGGATGCGGGCGATCGCCCTGGCAAAGGCCTCAGCATCTTTGGGCGGCACCAGCAGTCCTGTGACTTCGGGGACAACGGTATATTGCAGCCCACCCACATTGCTGGCCACTACGGGTGTGTGGCTGGCCATTGCCTCGATGGGCACCAGGCCAAAGGGTTCATAGTGGCTGGGCACCACGCACACATCCGCCGCCGCGTAATAGAGATGCAAGTTGGTGTCACCCAGGCGGCCGGGGAATTGGGTCATGGCGGTCAGCCCCAGCGCTTGCACAATGCCTTCGATGCGATCGCGCTCCAGTCCATCACTTTTGCCAGGGCGACTGCCGCCGCCAATCACCAGCTTCAGATTGGGCAGATGCCGCAAATCAGACTCTCCTACAGCTCGAACCAGCGTTTCGATGCCCTTGCGCGGGTCAAATCGCCCCACATACAGCACGATCTTATCTTCGGGCGCAAAGCCAAGCTGCTGGCGGGCTTCGGCGCGGGTAACGTGGCCAAAGCGGCTAATGTCCGTACCGCAGGGGATCATGTCGATGCGCCCCTGGGTGGAGACGAGCGATCGCATGTGTTCTCGCTCTTGGGGACTGGTCGCCACCACCGAATCCACCGTTTCCAGGCAGTCTTTTTCAACCACTAGCCGCTTCGCGCCAATCGGCGGCAAATCGCCCAGCGTGCGATACTTCACCGCACCTAGCGAGTGGTAGGTATGCACCTGCACCAGCGACGGTATCTGGTTCTTTAGCCGCATCCCCACCCACGACGAGAGCCAGTAATGGGTGTGAACGAGCGAATACTCAACCCCTTCCTGCGTTTGAAAGGCGAGAAACTGCTCAACAAACTCCGGCAAATAGTCGAACAGCACATCGCGGCTCATAAACTCTGCCGGGCCAGCCGCCAGCCGAATCGTCCGGCAATGGGGCTGGTGTTCCACGATCATCGGCTGCTCTGGGTCGCTGCGGCGCGTAAACATATCTACCTGCCAGCCCTGCGCGGCCAGTGTTTCACCAACCTGGCGCACGTAGACATTTTGCCCGCCTGCCTCTTCCTGTCCAATCTCAGCCGCCGGATCTCCGTCCACCGAAATCAGAGCAACACGATGCTTCTGCTTCAGAAACATGCTTTTCACCTCATGGTTAACGCCTGCCAGCTCGCGAACCAGAGGTGTTCTCTTAGAAGTAAAAGATTCCCTCAGCGATCGCGGGCCAGCACATCTCAGCAATCGATACGTACTAGCGATGAACACCGACGAGAATCAGGACACACCAACCAAGCCAGCTTCTCCTTCACTCAGGGCGTGTTTTAAAGCCTGTTGATCCCCCCTTTAGCCCCCCTTGAGCAAGGGGAGGATCGGAAGTCCCCCTTGAGAAGGGGGATTTAGGAGGATCGACTCAGGGCAATCAACGACCTAGAAAGTTTTAAGACACTGCCCAGGACAAACCGTTATCGTCTCGGAAGTCACGAGGGTAACCCCCCTTAGGTCAGCTCTCAATCCAGACTCGGCCACTTGGCTGATAAAAGATTCAAAAGCTACCGCAGACTTGCTGAACTTTCGTTTGTCTAGGCCCTAGTGCTTTCTAAATCACTAATGATCTTGGAAGCACTAAATTAGGCTGGCTTATCGTTTAATTGAGAAGATATCTCATTTCAAATTGTTTCGTCAACGTTGTACGCTGCCAAATCTTCACGCTAGGGTCTAGTCGTGGTAAGGCTTTTGACCGATCAGAAAAGCAGCTTGTAAATTGTAAACTGGGCTACAAAACGCTGCAAAACTGTGATCTGAACTGTAGTCGGAACAAAAGACTCTGAAGACTTTCCCTGCTTTTCTGCCTGGAAATGTGGGAGATGAGATGATAAGACTTAAGATATTAATAGGGCTTAATTCCTATCGGGATACCGGGAATATTCGCCAAGGGCATCCCATCTAGCGTTAAGCTCTAAACTGTGCGTCGAAATTGCCTTGGCGATCGCGCCGATCCTCATTTACCCGCCATTCTCCAGCCAGTCTATGTCTCCTACTTCCACACCCGCCGCTCCCAAAGTTTCTAAGGTCGAAGGCATCAAAGAGCGCAGCCACGGGCTGAGGGAACCCGTCGCCACCGAGCTGCGGCAAGACACCACCCACTTCACCGAAGATGCGGTGCAGATCCTCAAGTTTCACGGCTCCTATCAGCAAGACAACCGCGACAACCGGGTCAAAGGTCAGGAGAAAGACTATCAGTTTATGCTGCGGACGCGCAGCCCCGGCGGCATTATTCCTGCCCAGCTTTATCTGGCGCTGGACACGCTCTCGGAGCAATATGGCAACCACACGCTGCGGGCGACAACGCGGCAAGGCTTCCAGATTCACGGCATCCTCAAAAAGAATCTGAAAACGGTGATGGCCACTATCGTCCGCAATCTGGGGTCTACGCTTGGGGCTTGCGGCGACCTGAATCGC
>NZ_DVEA01000392.1:0-4717 GCF_015295965.1 Thermoleptolyngbya sp. M55_K2018_002 | reverse complement strand
CGCTGGAAAAGGCACCTAAACCGCTAGTGGATTTTCGCTAGTAGACGCATTTAGTTGGGATATTTAGCAGGACATTTAGCATGAGCAGCAATTTAGCATCCAAACTCCGCGAGGGAACCAAAAAGTCTCACTCTATGGCGGAGAATACGGGCTTTGTCGCCTGTTTTCTGAAGGGCACGGTAGAACCCACCTCCTATCGCAAGCTGGTGGCGAATCTCTATTTTGTCTATTCTGCGATGGAAGAAGAAATGCAGCGCCACCGTGAGCATCCGCTGCTCTCTCATCTCTATTTTCCAGAGCTAAACCGCAAAGCCAGCCTAGAAAAAGACCTGACCTATTACTTCGGCTCCAACTGGAGAGATCAGGTTGCGCCCTCGACCGCCGCGCAAGACTATGTGGCTCGTATTCGGGAGGTGTCGAACGAGGCTCCCGAACTGCTGATCTCCCATCTCTACACCCGCTATCTGGGCGACCTCTCTGGGGGGCAAATTCTCAAGAAAATTGCTCAGAACGCGATGAATCTGTCGGAGGGTCAGGGCACTAACTTCTACGAGTTTGAGCAGATTCCCGACGAGAAGGCGTTTAAGGTGATGTACCGCGATCGCCTCGACAGCCTGCCCGTGGATGAAGCCACCGCCGACCGCATTGTGGACGAAGCCAACGCCGCCTTTGGCATGAATATGTCCATGTTCAAAGAGCTAGAAGGCAACCTGATCAAGGCAATCGGCATTCAGCTCTTTAACCTGCTCACTCGCCGTACCCGTCGCGGCAGCACCGAACTGGCAACGGCAGAGTAGGGATCAGAGGATCAAAGATTCAAATTTAGGGACTGCTACTAGGGGACTCATTTGGGGTTCTCATGCGGCATCCCGACAAATCGGGTGAGTCTTTTGGGTTGGAGCGTTCGCACTGAAGCCGAGCGTTCTGGCCAAAAGGATTGACCCGATTGTTTTTGACAACATGGTTTTTGCACAGCCAAGACTCGTACAGCCCGGACTTGTACAGCCAAGACTTGTACAGCCAATACTTGTACAGCCAGGACTTATACAGCCCGGACTTGTACAACCAGGCGTTACGCTGTTTTTTGCCGATGTGGGACGATCGCCCGACCTCACCCTAATTCCTGCAACCAACCCTGAACCCCATGCCTAAACCCTGGGCCCCGATTCGGCGTAAAATTCAAAACACTGGCTAGTCAATCCCTGGCCGTTGATTCCTTGCGCCGGGCCTTACGAGATGCGTTTTGAAAAGATTCTGATTGCCAACCGTGGCGAGATTGCCCTCCGCATTTTGCGGACTTGCGAAGAGATGGGCATTGCCACTGTGGCAGTGCATTCTACCATTGACCGCAATGCGCTGCATGTGCAGCTTGCGGATGAGGCGGTGTGTATTGGCGAGCCGCCCAGCAGCAAGAGCTATTTGAACATTCCCAATATCATTGCAGCAGCGCTCACCCGCAACGTCAGCGCGATTCATCCTGGCTACGGTTTTTTGGCAGAAAATGCTCGCTTCGCGGAGATCTGCGCCGATCACCAAATTGCCTTCATCGGTCCCTCTCCGTCTGCAATGCGGGCGATGGGCGACAAGTCTACGGCCAAGGAAACGATGCAGCGAATCGGCGTGCCCACTGTGCCGGGGAGCGATGGGCTGCTGACGGATGAGAGAGAAGCACTGGCGATCGCCCGCAAAATTGGCTATCCCGTCATCATCAAAGCCACAGCGGGCGGCGGCGGCCGGGGAATGCGGCTGGTTCGCAGCGAAGCAGATCTGGTCAAGTCTTTTCTGGCGGCCCAGGGCGAGGCCGAAGCAGCCTTTGGCAATCCCGGTGTGTATCTAGAGAAATTTATCGAGCGGCCCCGCCACATCGAGTTTCAGATTCTCGCCGACGGCTATGGCAACGTGATTCACCTGGGCGAACGCGACTGCTCAATTCAGCGCCGCCACCAAAAGCTGCTCGAAGAAGCGCCCAGCCCCGCCCTCACGCCGGAACTGCGGGAAAAAATGGGGTCAGCGGCGGTGCGCGTGGCCCAGGCGATCAACTACCTCGGCGCGGGCACGATCGAGTTTCTGCTGGATGCCTCCGGTCAGTTCTATTTCATGGAAATGAACACGCGCATCCAGGTCGAGCATCCCGTCACGGAGATGATTACTGGAATGGACCTGATCGCTGAGCAGATTCGCGTGGCCCAGGGCGATCGCCTCCGACTCACTCAAGAGCAGGTGCAGTTGCGCGGCCACGCCATCGAATGCCGGATCAATGCCGAAGACCCAGATCAGAACTTTCGCCCTGCCCCTGGACGCATCAGCGGCTACCTGCCCCCCGGCGGCAACGGCGTTCGCATTGATTCCCACGTCTACACCGACTACGAAATTCCGCCCTACTACGACTCGCTGATCGGCAAGCTAATCGTCTGGGGGAGCGATCGCCCCACGGCCATTCGCCGCATGAAGCGGGCCCTGCGCGAGTTCGCCATCACCGGGCTGCCCACCACCATCGGCTTCCACCAGCGGATTCTGGAAACGCAGGATTTTGCAGACGGGCGCGTTTACACCAATTTTGTAGAGCAGATCATGCAGCGGTAGGCGCGGGTTGATCAAGAGCCTTGGGGGATGGAAGCCTCATACTAAACCTCACACCCAATCTCATACCCAACGTCATACCCAACCTCATGCACCACCGCCTCCCCTCAACCGCTCAATCAACGCCTGCCGCATGACCTCGACCGGAACCTCCTGCCCCAGCCACAGACGCAGGGCAGCGGCTCCCTGCTGCACCAGCATTTCCAGACCGCTGATGGGCATCGCGCCCAGGGCGGTGGCCTGCTGCAAAAAGCGGGTGGGGTTGGGGGTATAGATCAGGTCGTAGGCGATCGCCCCTGGTTTCATTGTCAGCCCTGGCTCTGCACCCAGCGGCGAAGCCTGAGTATGGGGGTGCATCCCGATGGGCGTGGTGTTGACCAGCAGAGTTGCCCTGGGGAGGAGCTTCGGCAAATCCTCCCACGGATGCACTGAGAGCGCGGCAATCGGCGAGTTTCGCCAGCTTTGCTGAAAGGCTTTGAGCTTGTTTAGGTCGCGCCCGACGACGTGGATTTGCGCCAGGCCCAGTTGGGCACAGCCAGCGACGACGGCCCGCGCCGCGCCGCCGTTTCCCAAAATCACCGCCGCACTCCGGCTCCAGTCGGGCGATCGCTCTGGGGGCAGGGTCAACAGCGGCGACAGAAATCCCTCCACATCGGTATTGGTGCCAGCCCAGCCCGTTTCTGTTCGCCAGATTGTGTTGACCGCGCCCACCGATTGGGCAATCTCTGAAATATGATTCAGAAACGGGACCACAGCCTGCTTGTGGGGAATCGTGACGTTGAAGCCGCGCAGACCGATGGCGGCAAACCCGGCGATCGCCTGGGGCAGGTCTTCCGGCGCAACGGGCAGCGGCAGGTATACATAATCCACACCGAGATGGGCGATCGCGGCGTTGTGCATTACGGGCGAGAGCGAGTGGGAAACGGGATGCCCAATCACGCCCAAAAGTTTCGTAGTGCCAGTAATCCCGGTCATCATAGGTGCTTCAGCGGTGCAAATGGGATGCAAATGGGATGCATTAATGATGCATTAATACAAATTGAGGGAGCAGGTTGAGGCAGCGGGTTTGAGGGAGCGGGTTTGAGGGAGCGGGTCGGGGTCAGGAATCGAACCTTTGTATCAGGGATGTGTGTCAGAATCATTACATCTATTGAGCACTGAGCAACGAATTGTCCATGCTGGGGACTGTGCTTGGCGGGCGTTATCGCATTATTACTATTTTGGGGGCAGGTGGCTTTGGACAAACCTACCTGGCCGAAGATGAGCAGCAGCCGCGCCGATGCGTGGTCAAGCAGTTCAAGCCCGTCAGCCAAGATTTGCACCTGCTGGTGGTGGCGCGTCGTCTGTTCGACACCGAGGTAGAAACGCTGCGTCGCCTGGGGCAGCACGACCAGATTCCCGAACTCTACGACTCGTTTCAGGAGGGCGAAGAGTTTTATCTGGTGCAGGAATTTATTGAAGGGCACGCGCTGAGCGAAGAGTTTGCGGGCGGACGGCAGTTTTCGGAACCTGAGGCGATCGCCCTCCTGCACGACGTTCTCAACGTGCTGAGCTTCGTCCACCAAAATCAGGTCATCCACCGCGACATCAAACCCGCCAACCTGATCCGCCGAAAATCCGACGGCAAGCTGGTGCTGATTGACTTTGGCGCGGTGAAAGAAATTCAGACGCGGCTGACGGGCATTTCTGGTCAGACGGAAGTGACCGTGGGCATTGGCACCCAGGGCTATACCCCCAGCGAACAACTGATGGGGCGGCCCCGCTATTGCAGCGACCTCTACGCGCTGGGCATGACGGTGGTGCAGGCGGTGACGGGCTGCCTGCCATCGCAACTGCCAGAAGACCCAGAAACCCTGGATGTCCTCTGGCAGCATCAGGCGGAGCTTAGCCCCGGTCTGATGCTAATTCTCGACTATCTGGTGCGCTATGACTTTAGCCAGCGCTATCAGTCGGTAGCAGAGGTGCAGCACGCCCTGACGCAACTGGCAAACTTGCCAACCGATCTCATAGACACGCCCACGTCGCTGCTGCCGCCTGCGGTGGCCCATCGCACACAGCCCTTGCCGCCGCTCTCCTGGCGCGATCGCCTGCGGATGGGCTGGCGGGGACTGGCGATCGCCACGGCCACCGCCGCTGC
>NZ_DVEA01000251.1:0-26980 GCF_015295965.1 Thermoleptolyngbya sp. M55_K2018_002 | reverse complement strand
TGGTTTCCCCAAGACCCTCTAGAACAGCAGGGATGGGCGGCGAGCTGGATCAATCCGCTGGCAGCGCTAGACTGGACAGTGGAGCCAGATGCGCCCGTCGTAGATTTGCCGCCTATCACAGATCTGTTGGGACAGGCAGGGATGGCGCTGCTGGAGCGGGTGTGGAGCCATCCGAAGACGGAGTGGGTGGTCGATTTGGCGATGCAGCCTCAAGGGGGGCAAGAAGGGGGTCAAGAAAGATCGTCTGTGCCCGCGCCGCAGCTTGGCGTAGCTGCAACCCCAATCGTCATCCCAAATTGGCGATCGGCGCTGGCGGTGCCAGTGATGGAGAGCGATCGCCCGCTGGCGGTGCTGGTTTTTGTCAGCCGAGACGTGCGCGCCGAAAATCCCCAAATTTTACAAGTGATGGGGGCGATCGCTGCTCAGCTAGGTACAGCAATCCAGTTTCGCCAAACAGAAGCAACCCTGCGGCAAAATGAGTCCCGATTTCGCGCCGTTTTTGAACATGCCAACATTAGCATCGGCATGACTGCGCTGGACGGTCGCATTATTGATGTCAACGCTGCCTCGACCCAAATCTTTGGCTATAGCCGAGAAGAGTTCTACAGTTTGAACTTCAGGGACTATACTCACCCAGAAGATCTAGAACTCGACCTGGCCCTGCTGCAAGACATGATCGAAGGGCGACGCAATCACTACCAGATTGAAAAGCGCTACGTTCGTAAGGACGGCAACATCTTTTGGGCAAATCTGACGGTCTGCGGCGTGCGCGATGAGCAAGGGGCGCTGCAATTTACCTTTGCCATCGTGGAAGACATTACTCACCGCAAGCAGGCAGAAGATGCGTTGCGCCAGAGCGAAACTCTTAACCGCAACCTACTGAGGGCGCTGCCAGAAATGCTGTTTATTGTCGATCGGCGGGGCACTTGTCTCCATATTCAAACGGAGCGAGACGATGATTTAGTGTTTTCATTGAGTGAGCAACTGGGTCGCCAGATTGATGAACTGTTGCCTCCTGAGGTCGCGCAGTCGATGATGGGGGCGATCGCCCAGGCAGAGCAAACTGGAACCGTGCAAACCCTGGAATACAGCTTGCTGCTGCAAGGCGAGGAGCGCTGTTTTGAGGCTCGGATTGCCGATGGCGGCACAGCATCCCTCCAGGTCGGCAATCAACGCTTTGGTGGCTCGTCTGGCAGTCCGTTTGGCAGTCCGTCGGTCAGCCCGTCTGGCAGCCTTTTAAGTCAACCTGCTGGCACCCCACCCGCTAGCCAGATTTTTATTGTCAGCGTGCGAAACGTCACCCAGCGCAAGCGCACCGAGCGGGCCCTGCGAGAACAGGAGGCGTTTCTGCGGCTGATTATCGACAACATCCCGCAGCACGTTTTCTGGAAAGACTGCAACCTCATCTATCGCGGCGGCAACCGCAACTTTGCCCATTCAGCCGGACTTGAGCGTCCAGAAGACCTGGTGGGAAAATCCGACCACGACCTCTGGCCTACCGACCAGGCGGATCGCTATGTGACGAGCGATCGCGAAGTGCTGACCACTGGCCAAGCCAAGCTGCACATGGTTCGTAAAAAGGTGCTGGCCGACGGCCGCGAAATCTGGCAAGATGCCAGCAAAGTGCCGATTCGGGATGCCGACGGCAAGATTATCGGCATTCTTGGCTCCTACGACGACACTACCGAGCGTAAACAGGCCGAAGAAGCCCTGGCCCAGCGAGAGCAATACCTGGCGACGCTAGTGGACGTGCAGCAGCAGTTGCTCTTGCTAGACAATCCGGCAGAGATTTATGCCCTTGTCTCCCAGCGCTTGGGGCAGATTGCTAGGACGAGTCGGGTCTACGTGTTTGAAAATAGCCGCGACTCGGACGGCAATTTGCGGATGTACTACGTGCATGAATGGTGCGCCGAAGGAATTTGTCCCAATATCGACCGACCGCTGCTGCAAGGGCTGCGCTATCTCGACTATTCCACCCAGTTTGAACAGACCCTTTCCGAAGGGCGACCCTATGCGGGGATCGTGGCAGAACTGTCTGCCTCGGAGCGGGCCGTGCTAGAGCCGCAGGGCGTGCTGTCGCTGCTGGTGTTGCCGCTGCTGGTGAATGGCGAGTTTTTTGGGTTTATCGGCTTTTCAAACTGTGTAGAGGCGCGAACCTGGACAGCGGCAGAGGTGGATTTGCTGCGGGCGGCGGCGGCGGCTGTTTCCCTGGCGTTGGAGCGGGCGCAGGCGGCGGCGGCCCTGCGTCAGAGTGAGTCTCGCTATCGGTTGCTCACTGAACATGCGACTGACCTGATTTCTGGCCATGCGCCGGATGGGACTTATCGCTATGCTTCTCCGGCTTGTCAGGCGCTGCTGGGCTATGGGCCAGCGGATCTGGTGGGGCGATCGCTCACGGATCTGCTGCACCCCCAGGATCGGGAAGGTCTGCTCAAAACAGCGCTTCCCCAGTCCCCGCTGCTGAGTGGCGGGCCCGTAGTCTATCGTGTCCGCCACGCCGAGGGACACTACATCTGGTTTGAAACGCGCAGTAAAGCGCTACGCGATCCGGCGACGCAGCAGGTTCAGGAAATCATTGCTGTTTCCCGCGACATCACTGAGCGCAAGCAGTCAGAGCAACTGCTGGCGGGGCAAAAGCGGGTTCTGGAAAAAATCGCCACGGGCGCTGATCTGTCGGAAACCCTGAAACTGCTGCTCCAGGTGATTGAAGCTCAAACCACCGGGCTGATCGGCTCCATTCTGTTGCTCGATGCAGCGGGGCAGCGGATCGAAGGTGGCGTTACGAATAGCCTGCCTAGCAGCTATATTGAACAGTTGATCGGCGTGCAGATTGGTTCTAAGGTCGGTTCCTGCGGCACGGCCATGTATCGGCGATCGCCCGTGATTACCCCTGACCTTTACCAAGACCCCCTCTGGGAAGACTATCGCGATTTTGCACGGCAGTTTGGGCTGGTGTCTTGCTGGTCGCTGCCTATTCTCTCCTCTCAGGGCAATGTTTTGGGCAGCATTGCGATTCACAGCCGGACACCGCGTACCCCAACCGCCGCAGACTGGTCGCTTCTGGAAATTGCTGCGCCGCTGGCGGGCATTGCCATCGAGCAGGCGCGAGCAGATGCGGCCCTGCAAGCTGCCGAAGCCAAGTATCGGGGGATTTTTGAAGACGCGGTGGAGGGGATTTTTCAAAGTACGCCCGACGGACAATACCTGATGGTCAACCCGATGCTGGCAAGGCTGTATGGCTACGAGTCGCCTGCCGACCTGATGGCCAATTTGACCAATATCGAGCAGCAACTCTATGTAGATCCGCAGCGTCGGGCAGAGTTTGTGCGGCTGATGCAGACGGAGGGCACGGTTCAAGGGTTCGAGTCGGAGGTTTATCGGAAGGATGGCAGCGTCATTTGGATTTCGGAATCGGTGCGAGCGCTGTACGATGCGGCGGGAAACCTGATCCGGTTTGAAGGAACCGTGGAAAATATCACCCGACGCAAGCGGGCAGAATTGGAACTGCTGAACCGCGACAATCTGTTGCAGGGGGTGGCCCAGGCTGCGAACTGCCTGCTCACCCACGAGGATTTATCGACGGCCATCTCCCAGGCGATCGCCATTCTGGGCACGATGGCCCGGGTTGATCGGGTGTTTATTGCCGAAAATCATCCCCACGAAACAACGGGGGCGCTGGCCATGAGCGTCCGCTATGAATGGGTTCACGAAGGCACACCCCCCTGCCTGTCCGATTGGCAAAATCAGCCCTACGCCGCCCACGGGCTAGACCGCTGGTATGAGCAGTTTCTGTTGGGCAAGTGTGTGGGGGGAATTACGCGAGAGTTTCCCAGGGACGAGCAGAAAGTGCTGGCAGCGGTTCGTGTGCTGTCTTCGCTGATGGTGCCGATTTTTATCGAAGATGAGTTTTGGGGCTTCATCGGGCTGGATGACTGCCGCTCTGAGCGCCAATGGTCGGCAAGCGAAGAATCTAGCCTGCGGGCGATCGCCGCCAGTTTAGGAGGCGCGATCAAGCGCCAGCGCACTGAAGAGAAAATGCGCTACCAGGCCTTTCATGACGCGCTGACGGGTCTACCCAACCGGATGATGTTCAACCGCCATCTGTATCTCATGCTGACCCGCTCCCGCCGTAGACAGGAGCCGTTTGCCGTCGTTTTTCTAGACCTGGATCGGTTCAAGACCATCAACGACACGCTGGGCCATGCGGTGGGCGATCGCCTGCTGGAACAAGCCACACAGCGCCTCACCTACTGCCTGCGCGAAGAAGACACCATCGCCCGCTGGGGCGGCGACGAATTTACCCTACTGCTACCCAATCTAAAATCGCCTCAGGATGCTAGCCGGATTGCTGAGCGTATCTCTGAGACGCTACGCCCTGCTTTCTACGTCGATGGCCACGAGCTACACATTACATGCAGTATGGGCATTGCCCTGTTTCCAGACCACGGAACCGATGCCCAAACCCTGCTGAAAAATGCCGATGCCGCGCTCTACCTGGCCAAAGGGCACGGACGCGATAATCATCAGTTTTACACGCCCGCGATTACCAGCCAGTCTACCGAGCGCCTCGTCCTCGACAGCAGTCTGCACTACGCACTAGAACGGCAGGAATTTACCCTCCACTATCAGCCCCAGGTCAACATCCTGACGGGGGAAATTATTCAGATGGAGGCACTGCTGCGCTGGACTCATCCCAAACTTGGGCTAATTTCACCCCAGACATTTATAGGGCTGGCAGAAGAAAATGGGCTGATCGTTCCCATCGGGTTCTGGGTTCTCCGCACAGCCTGTTTACAAAACAAGCAGTGGCAAGAAGCCGGCCTCGGCCCACTGCGGGTCGCGGTAAATCTATCCGCACGACAGTTTCAGCAGCCCAACCTGGTAGGTGCGATCGCCAGCATCCTAGAAGAAACGGGATTGCCGCCAACCGGCCTGGAGCTAGAGATTACCGAGACGGCTGCGATGCAGAATGTGGAGTTTACCACCACACTGCTGCACGAGCTACAAGACATGGGCGTGCGGATTGCGATGGACGATTTTGGCACGGGCTACTCGTCTCTGGGCTATCTCAAGCAGTTTCCGCTGAACACGCTGAAAATTGACCGCTCCTTCGTCAAGGATGTCACAGTCAACCCAGATGATGCGGCGATCGTGGCAGCAATTGTGGCGCTGGGGCAGGGGCTAAATTTGAATGTCGTCGCTGAAGGTGTAGAAACAGTAGAGCAGCTTGCCAAGCTGCGATCGCTCCAGTGCGAGGAAATGCAGGGCAATCTCTTCAGCCGCCCGCTAGATGCAGCGGCTGCCACCCAGTTTTTGCAAAAGAACCAGCCTCGCAGCAACCTCCAGCGGTTCTGTCAGCCGTCCGATCGACCGGGCTAAAGAGCGATTTGGTTAAACGGCGAGGCAGTTAGGGAGCCGCCTAGAAACCCTACCTACACCCTAGCGATTCTCGTGTATTAGCGCCAGTCACCGGGTTTATACCTGATGCCGTTTTGCATAGATGAAGCACTTGCTCTCGATCCAGCATGGCAAAGGTAAAATCGGCTCCGTCCACCTTCGCGCCCTTGAAGTTACTTTTCAGCAGCATGGCAGAGGTCAGCACGGCATTGCTCAGGTCGGCTCCTGCAAAATTGCTGAGGTAGGCAATCCCATCGGTCATGTCGATTCCTTGCAGGTTGGCCCCCGTAAGCGTGGAACCGTTGAACACAGCCCCGCGCAGGTCAGCACCGCTGAAGTCTGCTCCAGCAAGCTGAGCATTAGCAAATTCTGCTTGAATCAACTGTTGTCCTGCAAAATTTTTGGTGGTGGCTTCTACGTCGTCGTAGGCGCGGATGGCAGCAGAACTCGCGGCGATCGCCCCCTGCGGCAGCCCCATCAGCCCCACCCACAGCCCAAACACCAGACCTAGCAACGCTCGAAGTAAACGCATGGTCGTTTTAGAAATTCACGCTCCCAACGTTAATAAACGTAACATTCTGCCGCCATGTTTTGGCAGCCCACTTCAACAGCCCGCTGCAACAGCCCGCTGCAACAGCACAATCTGACCACACAATTGGACAGCATGGCAGGCACAGCAAGTTCGACGGCGCAAGTTCGACGGCGCAAGTTCGACGGCGCAAGCATGGTTCAACCGCCAACTTAGACCATGACTTGCCAGACTAAAACTGCCGCAAAAAGCGCAGATCGCTCTTGTAGAGGTCGCGGATGTCGGTCATCTGGTGCAGCACCATCGCAAACCGCTCTACCCCAAAGCCGGCCGCAAAGCCCGTGTAAATTTCCGGGTCATAGCCAACCGCTTTTAGCACGTTGGGATCGACCATGCCGCAGCCCAGCACCTCCAGCCAGCGTCCCCGCCAGCGCACGTCTACCTCCGCTGATGGTTCTGTGAACGGGAAGAAACTGGGTCGAAAGCGCACCTCAATCTCGCCGAACATTTCTTCCAAAAATGTCTTAATCGTGCCGCGCAGGTCAGTGAAGGTCAGCCCCTCATCGACTGCCAGAATTTCGATTTGGTGGAACACAGCCGAATGGGTCGCATCCACCGTGTCGCGTCGATAGACCCGCCCCGGAGCCGCCACGCGAATCGGCGGTTCATTCGCCTCCATATAGCGAATCTGCACCGAAGACGTGTGGGTTCGCAGCAGGTTGCCATCCGGCAGATAGAACGTATCCTGCATATCCCGCGCCGGGTGGTCAGCGGGCGTATTGAGCGCCTCAAAGTTGTAGTAGTCGGTTTCCATTTCGGGGCCCTGGGCCACGGTATAGCCTAGACCCACAAAAATATCGAGCGCCCGGTCAATGGTGCTGGTTAGGGGATGGTTGCGCCCCTGGGGCCGGAACGTTCCGGGCATGGTCACGTCCAGGGTTTCCGCGGCCAGTTGAGCTTCAATTTGGGCCGCTTGCAGCGCCGCCTTTTTCTGATCCAGCCCCGTTTGCACGACTTCCTTGACCTCATTGGCCAGGGCCCCAATGCGGGGACGCTCTTCAGCGCTCAGCCGCCCCATGCCGCCCAGCACTTGCGACAGGCTGCCCTTTTTGCCCAAATACTTGATCCGGAGTTGTTCTAAATCTTCGAGGGAAGCAGCAGCGGCGATCGCCCCTTCGGCTTCTTGCTGCAACGTCGTCAACTGGGTTTCTAGCTCTACCAACTGGGTGGTCATACAGGTTGTCTGGCGGGTTGTTCTGAAAGGAATGTCTGAGGAATGTCTGAAAAGGACTGGGGAGAAGTCGCCCAGAAGAACCAGGAAAGAGGAATCTCTTCGAGCCAGTCTTCAAGAGCAACCCTCGGCGTAGAGCTACAATCCCTACTCCCCTAGTTTACCGATAGTTTACCGAGCTTCATCCCTCAACGACCCCCCTCCCCACAGGATCGCCCTTTACAACAGAAGCATGGCGCAAGCGGAGAATAGCAGAGGAAGAATAGTAATGGATAAGCCAGCCAATCGCTTTCATAATTCTGAATGGGCCTCACCTCAATCAAACCACCCACTATGCACCTCTTAATCAGCAACGATGACGGAATTTTTTCTCTAGGAATTCGCACCCTGGCAAATACCCTCGCCCAAGCAGGGCACCAAATCACCGTCGTCTGCCCCGACCGAGAGCGGTCGGCCACTGGGCATGGGCTAACCCTCCACAAGCCGATTCGGGCAGAGCAGGTCGAAGGCATTTTCCAGCCCAGCGTCACGGCCTGGGCCTGTTCGGGCACCCCTTCTGACTGCGTAAAGCTGGCGCTGGGAGCGCTCCTCAACAGTCCCCCTGACATGGTGCTATCGGGCATCAACCACGGCTCCAATCTGGGCACAGACGTGCTGTATTCGGGGACTGTTTCGGCGGCGATGGAAGGCGTTATCGAAGATGTAACTGGCATTGCCTTCAGCCTCACCAGCTTTTCCTCAAAAGATTTTCAGCCTGCTGCCAACTTTGCCCAGCGGCTCGTTGCTTACTTAGCCGCCAACCCGCTGCCCCAGCCGATGCTGCTGAATGTCAACGTGCCCGCTGTGCCTGTCGAAAAAATTGCGGGCGTAGCCGTGACTCGACAGGGACTCCGGCGCTACATTGACCAGTTTGAAAAGCGAATTGACCCCAGGGGCAAAACCTATTACTGGCTGGCGGGCGAGCTGTTGGAAGACGTGCCGCAGCCAGACCTAGAACTGGTGGTGACTTCGCAAACCCGGCTCGGTGAAGCCAGCGGAACATGGCTGAATCAAATGATGACCGATGTCCAGGCCATTCGCCAGCACTACATCACCATTACGCCGCTGCAATATAACCTTTCCTGTGCCCACGGTTTGCATCATCTCCGGGATTGGACGTTATCGGTTGAATAAGGAGTCAAGCTCAGCCCTAAGCCAGGCTACAGTCAGTTGGCCAGCAGTCACTCGGCCAGTTTGGCAGAGATGGGGGCAAATGCAGCAAATGCAGTATGGGATCGAGGTGGCTAATCGGTTAGCCAAAGAACAGCACTCGTTTCTTGACAAATTTCAATCAAATTTCAAACAAAGTTCAAAAGGTCGCAGAATCTGAATTTTTTCTATGAATTGCGGATGTCAGCTTCAACTGGATGAAGCATGATGAACGAGCCAGTCGCAAATTTCCACCGTCGCGGGCAAAACCCCAGTGCTGCACCGATGCTGAAAGTTTTTTGTAAATTTGGTTCTATGAATTTGCAGCAAACAAAATTTCTTGTGAGATTAGAGCAATGTCATGATGAAGAGGGAACTCTAGGATCAAGGATGCAGCCGGACGGTCTTTCCCCCTTTACAATAGGGCATAGATTGGTGAGTGGTATGTTGAGCCAGGTTCTACCGCCAGATAGCTCAAGGTGCAAAAGGGGTACGGTGCAAACAGGGTGAATTGTTCTTTGGGGACTTTGGCGTAGGTGGCACAGGAGTATTACCAGATATTTGCCAGATATTGCTGATACTGCTGGGACTGCCGATATTTTTCTGGGGCTGTATTCTCAAAACGCCAAACGCCTGGAAGCCACCTATCAAGAGCCGAAGCATTCACGGATGAAAGCGCCATGCAACGAGAAGGTCTTGTTTGGCAGGGCCAATGTCAGTCCAGTAAGAACCACAAATGTCTAGCGTGAAAAACCAGTTTACGATTCATTTCTGGGGTGTGAGGGGCAGTATTGCCTGTCCTGGCGCAGAGACGGTGCGCTATGGGGGGAATACCTCCTGTGTGGAAATGCGCGTCGCTGGAGAGCGGCTGATTTTTGATGGCGGTACGGGGCTGCGAGTGCTGGGGCAGTCTTTGCTGCGAGAGATGCCGCTGCGAATCAATATGTTCTTTACCCATTCCCACTGGGATCACATCCAGGGCTTTCCGTTTTTTGTGCCAGCCTTTGTCAAAGGCAACAAGTTCAGTATTTATGGGGCGATCGCCCCCAACGGCTCCACCATCGAGCAGCGGCTTAATGACCAGATGCTGCATCCCAACTTCCCCGTGCCGCTGCAAATCATGGGGGCGGATATGAACTTCTGCGACCTAGAGATTGGAGAGTCGGTGCAGGTGGGGGAGGTGCTGGTAGAAAACGCCCTGCTGAACCATCCGGGCGAGTCGGTGGGGTATCGCGTCAACTGGGGCGATCGCGCAGTTGCCTATATCACCGACACCGAGCATTTCCCCGATCGGCTGGATGAAAACGTCCTCTGGCTCTGTCGCAACGCGGATGTCATGATCTACGATGCTACCTACACCGACGAGGAGTACTACTCGGAAAAATCCAGCAAAGTTGGCTGGGGACATTCGACCTGGCAGGAAGCGGTGAAGGTTGCGAAGGCAGCGAACGTGAAGAAAGTCGTGATTTTCCACCACGACCCGCTGCACAGCGACGAGTTTATGGATCGCGTCCAGGAAGACACCCGTAAGCATTTTCCCAACAGCATCGTTGCCTACGAAGGGCTGGAGATCGACGTACTGGCAGAGGCAGCAGCATCCGCAGCATCCGCAGAATCAGCAGACACGACTGACGGCAAGCCTGCTGCTTCGCAAGCCAGCATTTCTGCCTGAGTCCGAGATTAGCTCCAGCCTTTGGCAGCAGATACAGTCCAGGTTCCACCTCGCTCAGCCGCTTTATGTCAGAATGTAAAGCGTGTGGATCACATCCTGCTTAGAGACGGTAAAAACCCCGACAGTCGTTGCCCTAGGAAACTTTGACGGCGTTCACCCAGGGCATCAAACTGTGATTGAACCTGTTTGGCTGGCCGCGCAGCAGTTTCGGGCAACTTGCGCTGTGGGTTCTGGCGCGATCGCCCCTGTTCCGACCGTTGTGACATTCCACCCCCACCCCCGCGAGTTTTTTACGGGCAAGCGCCGCGATTTGCTGACTCCGCTGGCGGAAAAGGTGGCCCAACTCAAACCCCTTGGGGTCGCGCAACTGGTGCGGCTACCGTTCGACTATGCCCTATCGTGCCTGTCGCCAGAGGCATTTGTAGAGCAGATTTTGGTGCGATCGCTGGCGGCACAGGAAATTAGCGTGGGCGAGAATTTTTGCTTTGGGCATAAGCGGGCGGGCACGGCGGAAGATTTGCGGGCGATCGCCGCTCGGTACGACATTCCCGTTCACATCGTGCCCATGTATACGCTGGACGGCGAGCAGGTCAGCAGTTCTACCATCCGCGACTATTTGCAGCAAGGACTTGTGCGGCCCGCTGCGCGGCTGCTGGGGCGACCCTACATGCTCGTCGGCGACGTGGTGAAGGGGCAGCAGTTGGGGCGATCGCTCGGCTTTCCCACTGCAAATCTGCGCCTGCCCGAAGAAAAGTTTTTGCCCCGACTGGGCGTGTATGCGGTTCGAGTTTGGGTTCAGAATGAGGCTTTTCCCAACGCCTTAGTCCTCCCGCCCGCAGACCCAGCAAGGCAGCCGCAACCCGGCGTGATGAACCTGGGCTATCGTCCAACGGTAGACGGCAGCCAGCGCCAGGTAGAAGTTCACCTGCTGGACTGGGCGGGCGATCTGTACGGCAAAACGCTGGTGGTCGGCCTAGAGGCATTTCTCCGCGCTGAGCAAAAGTTTGATTCCCTCGACGCGCTGAAGGCGCAAATTCAGCAAGACTGCGACCAAGCGCGATCGCTCCTCACCACGTCCCCATGACCTCCCAAATCCTTTCCGACGGTTCTGCTCTGCGGCTGCTGTTTCTTTCTACCCCGGTTGCACCGCTGGGCACCGGGCTGGGTGGCGGTGTGGAATTGACGCTGTACAACCTGGCAATAGAGATGACCCAGCGGGGACACAGGGTGCAAATCGTTGCGCCGGAGGGTTCCCAACTGCCGCAGTCTGCCGACGCGGCCCCAGTGGCGATCGCCCAGATTCCTGGCAAGCTGCAAACCAGTGCCCAGACCCAGCACTATACCGACCCGATTACCCTACCGCCAGAGTCGGTGCTAGGCAACATGTGGGACTATGCCCGCCAAGTGCAGCACGACGTTGATGTGCTGGTGAACTTTGCCTACGACTGGCTGCCGCTTTACCTCACGCCCTTTTTTCAGCGGCCCGTGGCCCATCTGATCAGCATGGGATCGCTGTCAGCGGCGATGGATGCTGCCATTCAGCAGGTCGCCCGCATGTTTCCGGGCACGCTTGCCGCCCACAGCCACGCCCAGGTGGATACTTTTCCAGATGCGGGCGGATTCCGCGTGCTGGGCAACGGCCTGGATCTGTCGCGCTACGAGTTTTGTGCCGAGCCAGAGAATCGACTAGGCTGGGTGGGGCGACTGGCTCCCGAAAAGGGGCTGGAAGATGCGATCGCCCTCGCCGCACAAACCCAAATTCCCCTCTCGGTGTGGGGGGCGATGCCCGATCCTGCCTACTGGCAGCAGATCCAGCAGCGCTATCCCGATGCGCCGGTCGAGTACCGGGGATTTCTCTCAACCGAAGAATTGCAGCAAGACCTGGGCCGCTGTCGGGCGCTGGTCATGACTCCTAAATGGGTCGAGGCATTCGGCAATGTAGCTGTGGAAGCGCTGGCCTGCGGCGTACCCGTCATTGCCTACCGTCGGGGCGGCCCGTCGGAGATTGTCATCGATGGGGAAACGGGCTGGCTGGTGGAGCCGGATCAGGTGGCTGAACTGGTGGCGGCTGTTGACAAGCTGGGGCAAATCGACCGGGCGGCCTGTCGCCGCCGCGCCGAAGCCCACTACTCGATGCAGGCGATGGGCGATCGCACGGAGCAGTGGTTCCGTGACCTGCTTCAAAAGCGTTCCCCTAGCGCGATCGCCCAGACATTTGGTTAAAATTAGTTAAAAATATGAGCTTAGGACT
This sequence comes from Thermoleptolyngbya sp. M55_K2018_002, assembly GCF_015295965.1. Classification (NCBI taxonomy): domain Bacteria; kingdom Bacillati; phylum Cyanobacteriota; class Cyanophyceae; order Oculatellales; family Oculatellaceae; genus Thermoleptolyngbya; species Thermoleptolyngbya sp. M55_K2018_002. The sequence goes on along the minus strand of NZ_DVEA01000251.1, from coordinate 14,712 downwards.
TACGCAGTTGGACGATGGCTCCCAGGCTGCGCTCGCGAGCCATCGTCCAAAAGCCAAAAAGTTTAATCGCAAGGGCGTAAGTCCTAGCGCTATACGAACCAAAAATTAGGGGCTGCTCCAAAACCGGAGGATTTACAGTGCCAGGGCAATCACCCGATGCGACCTATCCCACGCCACCATCCACCAACTATTACACTGTTCTGGGGCTGCGCCATACGGCATCGGTGCAAGAGATTCGTCGCGCCTATCGAGACTTGAGCAAGCTCTACCACCCAGATACGACGGAACTGCCGCCCGACGTAGCTACGGCCAAGTTTCACGCCCTCAACGAGGCCTACGCCACGCTGAGCAGCCCAGAGCGCCGCGCCGCCTATGACTTGAAAAGCGGCTATTCCCGCGTTTCGGTCATCCAGACCCCGGCAAATTTCAATCGTCCCGTTTCCGAAGCCCGCCGCTATCGATCAAGCGCTTATCTTGATCCGAGCGATCGCCCCCTGTCTGCGGGTGAGCTATTTGCCCTGTTCATCCTGGGAGTTACCTTTGTCGCCTGCCTGCTGCTGGTGCTGGCGGTGGGCGTTTCGCGGGGCGAGTTTACCATCGCCAGCCTCAAGTCCGAGCGCCTAGTCGAAATTATTCACCCGGCCACAGCCCACTCTGCGGTTTCTCCCCCCGATGTCTCCGATCGTGAGCCAGTGGACTCTGACCCAGAAGCCACGAGCGATGCCGTGATGGAGTGACGCAGGCATTTTTCTCGCTGCTTGATCCCTTTTATTCCGCCTATCCCCACACCTCACACCGTCTTATGTCCCTCCCCCCTGCCGATACGCCGCTCTATAATCATCCGCTGCCCGAAATTGAGCAGTGGCTCATTTCGCAGGGCTGCCAGCAAGATCGCGACAATTTGCATTGCTGGTATGTACAAAAGCCTGAGTGGGAAGCAGAAATTGTGATGGATGTAGACTCTATTGCCGTTCGCTACATTGGTGCGGGCGAAAACGGACAAGATCTGGTGCGATCGTTCAAATACTCTCTGAGCCGTCGAGACTTGGACGAGGCAATTTTTGTTGGGCCGTGATGCATTGGGCTGTGATGCATTAGGCTGTGATGCAGGCAAAATGCAGGCAGGATGCCGAAGGCGACGCAAACGGAAACGCGACGGACTTCTGCAAACCCATCGCGGTAATTGGCGCTCTAGTTGATCAGCGCTCTAATTAATCAGCGCTCTAATTAACTCAGTCAATCTTAATCAGTTAATCAGCGCTCTAAGCGGCGCAAGGCGAAGACTTCAGTCTGCTGGTGCAATGGCTGGCCTAGTTTGGGGCGATCGCACATCCCCGCTCCCGGACTTTTTCCAGCAGTTCAGGGGGCGGATTTTTCAGCGCATCGGGCGAATCTGGGTGAAACCGTCCCAGCAGCAGATAGCTGACCAGCGCCGGATATTCTCGCAGCGCTAGGAGCGATCGCCGTGCAGACGGAATTGGCGCAGTTTCAGCATGGGGAATAACCGAGAAGCCGTAGCCCTCAAAGGTCAACGTTGCCCGCTTCAGATGAGCCGGATCGGTGATCAAGATAATCGTCTCTACGCCTTGGGGCCCCAAAATGGTCGCCGTTGACTCGGCTTCGTCCTTGGTAGTGCGGGCACACCGTGTCGCTGCGAGAACCGATAGCGGAATGTTTTGTTGCTCAAGCAGTTCCGCGATCTCCTCCATGTTGTGTTCCATCGTTACAAAGATCCGGGGCGATCGCCCTTGCTTGTAGAGGTCCACGGCTGTCTTGTAGCGTTGCCCCTCATCGCGAGAATTGCGCGTCAGCACGACAATGGCATCAGCAGTCTGTCCCGAATCGGGGGGTAGGGCAGTCACCAGTGGATAGGTGAGCGCGGCGGCACCCAGCGGCGAAACCATCAGCCAATACAGCACCAACGCGCCCATCAGCAGGCGCTTTAGAGATTTTCGCCGCCGCATCCAGTTTTTTGAACCGGGGATGAGTTTGGGAACGACCCACAGCAACGCCAGCAAGATGACGAATAAGAGCGTGACTTTCGCTGGATTGGTGAGTAAGTCCACCAGTTCCCAGTTCAGATTTGTCCAAAATCGTCCAAGGACTCCGCGCAGGTTTGACATGGTTCACTCCAGAAAATTACGGCATTGCAGATCCAGACAAATTGCCCTGAGAAATTGCCCTGAGATAAAGCTAGTGGGCGTTTGGTTAGCAATTTGTCTCATCAGTGAGTGCGCGATTGAAGCCAGTAGGACAGGTGAACTCAGCAACCGATCGAAAACTAAGCAGCTAAATACTATGCGTATTGTAGGTTTACGAAGAGAGACGACCAAAGCGGCGATCGCGCTGTTGATAGTCCACCAGCGCCCGGTGAAACTCTGCCCGGTCAAAGTCGGGCCACAGCGTGTCGGTAATATAAATCTCGGCGTAGGCCATCTGCCACAGCAAGAAGTTACTGATTCGCATTTCGCCGCTGGTGCGGATCAGCAGGTCAGGATCGACCGTACCTTGGGTATATAAATGCTGAGAAAACAGCGCCTCGTCAATGTCTTCCGAGTGCAGCTTGCCCTGCTCGACCTGAGTGGCGATCGCCCGACAAGCCTGCACAATCTCCTGCCGCCCGCCATAGTTCGTGGCCACAGAAAACTGAATGCCTTGATTTTGGCTGGTTTCTGCCATCGACCGCTCAATCTCAGCCCGCAGCGACGCAGGCAGCCTCGACAGATCTCCCACAAACCGAATCCGCACCTGTTCTTCCATCATTTCGCGGAGTTCCTGGCGCAGCACCCGCTCAAACAAAGTCATTAAAAAGTCCACCTCTTCCAGTGGACGACCCCAGTTTTCCGTCGAAAAAGCATAGGCTGTCAAGGCTCCGATGCCCCAATCTCGGCAGCAGCGCAACAGTTCCTTGAGGGTATCAACACCCCGCCGATGGCCCATGATGCGCGGCAAGCCCCGCTGCTTTGCCCAGCGCCCGTTGCCGTCCATAATCACGGCAACGTGTTTTGGGAGGCGCTCCTGCTGCAAGTCTGCGGGCAGGTCTCTAAGAACGGTTGGCTTTGCTGTCATTTTTTCTCCGAGAAGCCGACTTGGAAATGCGAAAGGGGGCGGGCAAAAGGAGCTTGAGTCGGTCGATAAACTGACGGCCCAGACTCCGCAACTGCGGCGCAACGGGTTCACGCTCGACCGACTGAGAAAATCGCGCAATCAGCAGTTCTCGCAGTTTGCTGCTGGTCAGCGGGCGATTCAAGATGCCGCCTTCCGCCAGAGAAATTGAACCCGTTTCTTCCGATACCACTATACAGAGGCATTGCTCCACTCGCTCAGTAATTCCCATTGCAGCCCGGTGGCGCGTGCCCAGTTGCCGAGAGGCGCTGCGTTCTGACAGGGGCAAAATCACGCCTGCTGCCGCCAGCCGCGATCCGCGAATCAGCACGGCTCCGTCGTGGAGCAGCGTTGAGGTTTGAAAAATGGTTTGCAGGAGTTCCTTAGACACTTCGGCGTTGAGTTTGACCCCAGGAACCGAAAAATCGCGCTCGTCAATGGGGCGGTTGGTTTCCAAGATTAGCAGTGCGCCCGTGCGATTTTGGGACAGTTCTTTGACTGCATCGACGATTTCATCAATCACGCTGTCAGATTTGGGTACTGCTTCGGTGGCGGGTTTCAGCAGTTGCCAGATTTCGCCGCGCCCAAGCTGCTCCAACAGCCGCCGAAACTCTGCTTGCAGCATAAAGGCCATCGCCACCGCAGATCCAATGACTAGCTTTTCTAGCACAAAGCTGAGCAGTTGCAGGCTCAAGGCTTTGCTGAGCGCCGAAGCCAGCATCAGCACGATTAACCCGCGCACCATCCACAGCGTGCGGCGATCGCCAATAATCACTAGCACCATGTAGGTCAGCATCAGCACCAATACAACATCAATCCCATGCAGCAGCAAGGACTGAGTCCAGCCAGGGTTTGTCAGCCATTGCTTCAGCAAAGATCCCATCAGTTAATTGGTGCTAGGCATTATGCCCCGTGTAAATTTCAGCTATGGCAGGCGCGATCGCACCTGAAAACAGATTTCCTGAAAACAGATTTTAAGAATGGGGTTAGGGACAGGTATTTCCCGAAATCCGTGGCAATCCGTCCAAAAACGTCTCTTCGCCACAAGAGATACCGTGAAAACCTCAAACCAGGCGATACGTCTTAACCATCCGTTAAAAAGCTGTCAGGACTTACGCACTTGCGATAAGTTTTCTGGGTTTTGGATGATTTCTCGCGGGCTGCGCCCGCCAGAAATCATCCAACTGCGTAAGTCCTAGCTGTATTACGGAGGACAGAACGCACCCCCCAATTGTAAGAGCGGGAGGCAAGAAGAACCAGTGAGTGACCGATGGGAGCGGAAAAACAGGGGGTTGCCCTTTCCCTGATACACGTTCCTAACGGATGACTCCGGAGATTAGACCCGGAAGCAAGCCGGGAAAATCTTGCGGCGCACAAGCGAGATAACGACGGAAAGGGGAGGGGGCGATCGCCCTTCACGCTGCTCTTCCGGGGGTGCATCCCACTTTTGTAACCCTCACCCTAAATCCTCTCCCGCTTTGGGAGAGGGACTTCCAATCCGGCTCCCCTTCTCCCTAAGCGGGAGAAGGGGCTGGGGGATGAGGGCAAACTTGCAGAGCTAGGATGCCCCCTCTTCCCCAATAGCCCTCAGCCCTCGCGCCGCACCAGTCGCTCTGGCAGGCGATCTTGGCGGATCAAGTCTTCTACCGTTTCGCGCTGCAAGATCAGGCTGGCATCGCCCTGGTTTACCAGCACCGCCGCCGGACGGGGCAATCGGTTGTAGTTGGAAGCCATGCTGTAGTTATATGCACCCGTACCCATCACCACCAGCACGTCCCCTGGCTCAGTGGGGGGCAGTTTTGCATCTTTGATGACGATATCGCCCGATTCGCAGTGCTTTCCGGCGATCGCCACTGATTCTGTCATCGGGGCCGACAGCTTATTGGCCACCACTGCGCGGTAGACCGACTGATAGGTAATCGGGCGGGGATTGTCGGACATGCCGCCATCGACCGTGACGTAGGTGCGAATGCCGGGAACCGTCTTTTGTCCCCCCACGCGATAGGCCGTAACGCAGGCTGAACCAATGAGCGATCGCCCTGGTTCCGCAATCAGCCGGGGCAGCGCCACGCCCTGCTGCTGGCAGGCGCGAATAATGCCCTCGCAAATCACTTTCACCCACTCGTCAATGCTGGGCGGATCGTCCGACTCGGTATAGCGGATGCCCAGTCCACCGCCAATATCCAGCTCACTAATCGGCAGCCCATACTGCGCCGCTTTGCTCAGCCATTGCACCATAACGCTGGTCAAATCCTGATGGGCCTGTAGCTCAAAAATTTGCGACCCAATATGCGCGTGTAGTCCAACACACAGCAGTGCAGGCTGCTGGCTAACGTAGGCAAACACTTCGTCCAACTGCTCAGGATCGAAGCCAAACTTGCTGTCCAAATGTCCAGTGCGGATGTATTCGTGGGTGTGGCACTCGATGCCGGGGGTCAGGCGCAGCAGAATGCGAATCGGCTGGCCGCCAGCAGTTTCCGAAGTTTCCGAATCGGCCGCCAGAGACACCAGGGTTTTCAACTCCTGCCAATTGTCCACGACAATCGTGCAGCCCGCGCTGACGGCCAGCGACAACTCCTCAACCGACTTATTGTTGCCATGCAGGTAAATCTTGTCGGGCGACACGCCTGCTCTTAGCGCAGTGTAGAGTTCCCCGCCAGAGACGACATCCAGCCCCAACCCTTCGCTATCTACCACCGCACATACGGCCAGACAGTTCCAGGCTTTGGAGGCGTAGATCACCAGCGACTCGCCCGGATAGTATTGACGAAAGGCCTCTCGATATTGGCGACAGGCTGTTCGCAGCGTTTCTTCATCTAATATGTACAGCGGCGAACCAAATCTCTCCACCAGCGTTGTCACGTCGCAGCCGCCGATTTCCAGATGATCCTGTGCGTTGGCGCGGGCAGTCAGCGGCATTAGAACTTGATTCGGTGAAGCAGTCGCAGGGTCTAGCGTAGGCAAGTATTGACGACCAGAGTTGTCTAGAGCGGGTGCAGGAGTCGAAACCATCGGGCGGAACTGTCCTTGTCTTTACAGGAGGGTTTGCAGAGGAATGCTAGAGGGAATGCCAATTTTTCTAGTTTACAATTGGCACCTACCCTTCTTGGAGGGATTGAAGATGGATTTTCTGGATCGCAGATAGGCATGGACACGCTATACCTATCGCTGTTGACACGGGATCAAGTCGAAGCCGCCGTAGCGCTGGATCGGCAGTGTTTGGGTGGTCTGTGGACGGAAGACGGTTATTTGAGAGAAATTGACAGCCCGAATAGCACGCTGCTGGCGCTGACCGCAGCGGCAGGAGATGGGGAAACCTCGCTCGCTGGGCTAGGCTGTCTGTGGATGATTCTGGACGAGGCGCACATCACAACGCTGGCAGTGCATCCGGCACAGCGGGGGCGGGGGCTGGGGCAACTGCTGCTGACGGCGTTGATGCAGGCAGCGTGGCAACATGAGATGCACTGGGCAACGCTGGAAGTGCGGGCATCAAACAGAGCGGCGATCGCCCTTTATCAAAAATTTGGCTTCACGGATGTCGGTCTGCGGCCCCGCTACTACCAAAACCCCGAAGAGGACGCGCTGATTCTCTGGCGCAGGGGGCTGCAAGAGCCAGACTTCTCAGACACGCTGCGGCAGTGGTGGGGCTGGGTGGGCGATCGCCATCGTCAGCATGGGTGGCACCTGATCCCCGCCCAATCCCCTACCCAACAAGAAGCAGGCGATCTGGGATTTTCTGCCATCCCTCTTGACATAGGTATCTTTTCCTAGCAAGATCCCCCTCGGAGCGGCAAGCGTGCGATCGCATTCTTCGCTTGCATTCTTTGATGCGCTCGTTTCAGGATCAGGGTCTTAGCTGGGGTCGGTTGTCTCCGTTGAGCAGCCGGGTGGATTCACTTACCCTATGCTAGAATCAGCAGTACCGGCACGCAGCAGGTGATAGAGACTGCCATGTTTGAACGCTTCACAGAGAAAGCCATTAAGGTGATCATGCTTGCCCAGGAAGAAGCTCGTCGCCTGGGTCATAACTTTGTAGGAACGGAACAGATCCTCCTGGGTCTGATTGGAGAAGGGACCGGCGTCGCCGCCAAAGTGTTGAAGTCGATGGGGGTCAACCTCAAGGACGCTCGGATTGAAGTTGAAAAGATCATCGGTCGCGGGTCGGGCTTTGTGGCGGTCGAGATTCCCTTTACCCCACGGGCCAAGCGAGTTCTAGAACTGTCGCTCGAAGAGGCTCGCCAGCTTGGACACAATTACATCGGTACAGAACACCTCCTTTTGGGGCTGATTCGCGAGGGTGAAGGTGTGGCCGCCCGGGTTCTCGAAAACCTGGGCGTTGATCTCTCTAAGGTTCGCACCCAGGTGATTCGGATGCTGGGTGAAACTGCCGAGGTCACGCCGGGTGGCAGCCAAGGACGCACCAAGACCCCCACGCTGGACGAGTTTGGCTCGAATCTGACCCAGATGGCGGGCGAAGGCAAGCTTGATCCCGTGGTCGGCCGTCAGAAAGAGATTGAGCGCGTGATTCAGATTTTGGGTCGCCGCACGAAGAACAATCCGGTGCTGATTGGAGAGCCGGGAGTCGGCAAGACGGCGATCGCCGAAGGGCTGGCCCAGCGCATCTCCAGCGGCGACGTGCCCGATATTCTCGAAGAGAAGCGTGTGGTGACTCTCGACATCGGCTTGCTGGTGGCGGGCACCAAATATCGCGGTGAGTTTGAGGAACGCCTCAAAAAGATTATGGACGAGATCCGCCAAGCGGGGAACGTCATTCTGGTGATCGACGAAGTTCACACGCTGATCGGCGCAGGCGCAGCAGAGGGGGCAATCGATGCGGCTAATATTCTGAAGCCCGCGCTGGCACGGGGTGAACTCCAGTGCATCGGCGCAACGACGCTGGATGAATACCGCAAGCATATCGAGCGCGATGCGGCTCTGGAGCGCCGCTTCCAGCCCGTGATGGTGGGTGAGCCGTCGGTGCAGGACACGATCGAGATCCTGCGGGGTCTGCGCGATCGCTACGAGCAGCACCACAAGCTGAAGATTTCCGATGCGGCGCTGGAGGCTGCTGCTAAGCTGTCTGACCGCTATATCTCAGACCGCTTCCTGCCCGACAAAGCCATTGACTTGATCGACGAGGCGGGTTCCCGCGTCCGCTTGTTCCACTCGCAAATGCCCCCGGCTGCGAAGGAACTGGATAAGGAACTTCGCCAGGTTCAAAAAGAGAAAGACGATGCCGTTCGCAATCAGGACTTTGAGCGGGCAGGCGAATTGCGCGATCGCGAGATGGAGCTACGCGCCGAAATCCGCGCCATCGTCCAATCTAAGCAGAGCGAGGCAACGGGCGGCGAAGATTCTCCGGTGGTGACGGAGGAAGACATTGCCCAAATCGTTGCAGCCTGGACGGGCGTTCCAGTCAACAAGCTCACGGAAACCGAGTCCGAGAAGCTGCTGCACATGGAAGACACCCTGCACAATCGACTGATTGGTCAGGACGAAGCTGTGAAAGCCGTCTCTCGCGCCATTCGTCGCGCCCGCGTGGGCTTGAAGAACCCCAACCGCCCGATCGCCAGCTTTATCTTCTCTGGCCCTACGGGGGTCGGCAAGACGGAGCTAACCAAGGCTCTGGCGGCCTACTTCTTCGGTTCCGAAGAGGCGATGATTCGCCTCGACATGTCGGAATACATGGAGCGGCACACCGTTTCCAAGCTAATCGGGTCGCCTCCCGGCTACGTCGGCTACAACGAAGGGGGCCAGCTCACCGAAGCGGTTCGTCGTCGCCCCTACACCGTGGTGCTATTCGACGAAATCGAAAAAGCCCACCCCGATGTGTTCAACATGCTGCTGCAAATCCTTGAGGACGGTCGCCTGACCGATGCCAAGGGCCGCACGGTGGATTTCAAGAACACCCTGCTGATCATGACCTCCAATATCGGTTCCAAGGTGATCGAGAAGGGTGGCGGCGGTCTGGGCTTCGACCTGTCTTCGGAAGACATGGCTGAGTCCCAATACAACCGCATCCGTTCTCTGGTGAATGAGGAACTGAAGCAATACTTCCGCCCTGAATTCCTCAACCGTCTGGATGAGATTATCGTCTTCCGTCAGTTGACGAAGGACGAGGTGAAGCGGATTGGTGACATTCTCCTGCGGGAAGTATCGGGTCGCTTGCTGGAGCAGGGCATTACCCTAGAAGTCACCGAGAAGTTCAAAGATCGCCTAGTGGAAGAGGGCTATAACCCCAGCTACGGCGCTCGTCCCCTGCGCCGCGCTATTATGCGCCTGCTAGAAGACTCCCTGGCGGAGGAAATCCTCTCAGGGCGAGTCAAGGATGGCGATGTGGCCGTTGTGGATGTAGGCGAAGACGGACAGGTAAAGGTGCTTCCGGGTGAAAAGCGGGAGTTGCTGCCTCAGTCTGCGGAGTAGCGGTCGTAGCGGTTAATTGCTATAGCTGTAAATAGCTGTGGCGGTTAATCGCTATAGCTGTAAATAGCTGTAAGTAACTGCTGTTTGCCAGCACTTGTTTGCAAGCACTATCTAAGCACTGTCTTGTGTTGAGGGCTGGGTTGCCTGATGGGTGGCCCAGTTTCTTTTTGCGCTGATTCGGGCCATGCCTTTCACCCACTCCCCTCCGTTTGGTAGAATCAAATGCTTGACATTTGCAAGATTTACCGATTTGCAAAGACCAATTTGCAAGACAGATAACCCTCGCTTCACGGAGATTCCTTCCCTATGGCTCGGATGTATTATGATGCAGACGCGAATTTGGACGTTTTGGCTGGCAAAACGATTGCCATTATCGGCTACGGCTCGCAGGGCCATGCCCATGCCCTGAATCTGCGCGACAGCGGGCTGAATGTGGTGGTTGGCCTGTATCCGGGTAGCAAGTCGGCTGCCAAAGCTGAGGCGGAAGGGCTGACCGTGAAGACGGTGAGCGATGCTGCTGCGGCAGCGGATTTCATCATGATCCTGCTGCCGGATGAGGTGATGAAAACGGTCTACAAAAATGAGATCGAAGCGCAATTGACCGCAGGCAAGGTGCTGGCATTTGCCCACGGCTTCAATATTCACTTTGCCCAAATTGTGCCCCCTGCGGATGTGGATGTGGTGATGGTGGCTCCTAAGGGGCCGGGACATCTGGTGCGGCGCACCTACGAGCAGGGCGAGGGCGTTCCGGCGCTGTTTGCGGTGTATCAGGACGCAACGGGACGGGCACGCGATCGCGCGATGGCCTACGCCAAAGGCATCGGTGGCACCCGCGCAGGCATTCTGGAAACCACCTTCCGTGAAGAAACCGAAACCGACCTGTTTGGCGAACAGGTGGTGCTATGTGGCGGTCTCAGCGCCTTGATCAAGGCGGGTTTTGAGACGCTGGTGGAGGCGGGCTATCAGCCGGAACTGGCATACTTCGAGTGTCTACACGAGGTGAAGCTGATTGTGGATCTGATTGTAGAAGGCGGTCTGGCAAAGATGCGCGACAGCATCTCTAACACCGCAGAATATGGCGACCTGACTCGCGGCCCGCGCATCGTCACCGACGAAACCCGTGCGGAAATGAAGAAGATCCTGACGGAGATTCAGACGGGACAGTTTGCTCGCGAATTTGTGCTGGAAAACCAGGCTGGCAAACCGGGCTTTACCGCCATGCGCCGCCGCGAGGCCGAGCATCCCATTGAGGAAGTCGGCAAAGATCTGCGGGCCATGTTTAGCTGGCTGAAGAAGGCCTAGCCTGGGGTAATTGCTCCGCGGCGCTGAGGCGAGAGCATATTGGAGTTAGGACTTGGAAAGACCTGTTTGGCGCGATCGCCAGACAGGTTTTTTGTTGGGTCAGAGTATTTCTCTCTGGAGGCATAGGGACGCAGAGGGGCGATCGCCGCCTGAGGTAGAGGAACTCCTGCTTGCAAACAGACTATCTTACGGTTGCGCCGTAACTCCGGACTCGTCGGCCTCTATTCAGCCGTTACTCAGCCTCTATTCCTGAACCGCTAATCATGAAGACTATCTTGACCCATAGTCCAATTGCGATCGCCATCTTTTGGATCTCCATCTATCTGGGACTGACGCTCGTTCCGCTGCTGGTGCTGCTGCTCTATCCGCCGATATCCAGTGAAGCGCGGGGCTTCTGGGTTGAGTTTTCGGTGGCACTGGGATTTGTGGGGCTGGCGATGATGGCGCTGCAATTTGCGCTGACGGCGCGGATCAACCGGGTCGAGGCTTCTTACGGGATCGACATTATTCTGCAATTTCACCGCTACATCTCCATCGTGGCGGTGCTGTTTATCCTGGTGCATCCGGCGATTTTGTTTATTAACCAGCCGGAAACTCTGGCTCTGCTCAATTTTCCAGAAGCGCCGTGGCGGGCCCGATTTGCCGTCATGGGGACGGTGGCGCTGGTGGCACTAATTATCACCTCGATCTGGCGCACGCGGCTGAAAATTCCCTATGAGGCGTGGCGCACGCTACACGGATTGCTGGCGGTGCTGGCACTGGGGCTGGGGCTGGCGCACGCGATTGGGGTTGGCTACTACCTATCGCTGTTTTGGAAGGCGCTGCTGTGGGGGGCGATCGCCCTCGCTGCCCTCTGGCTCTTGGTCTATGTGCGTCTAGTGAAGCCGTGGATGATGTTGAAAAAGCCCTACCTGGTGGAAGCGGTCGAGTCTCAGCGGGGCGATAGCTGGACGCTGGCGCTGCGACCCCACGGACACAACGGCTTCACCTTCCAGCCGGGTCAGTTTGCCTGGATCACGCTGGACGTATCGCCGTTCCACATGCGCGAGCATCCCTTTTCGATGTCCTCCAGCGGCAGCCAGTCCGACCGTATCGAGTTTACGATCAAGGCGCTGGGCGACTTTACCCGCGAGATTAAGCACGTACCGCCAGGAACACGGGCTTACCTGGACGGCCCCTATGGCGTGTTCACGAGCGATCGCTATCCAGACACCGCCGGGTTTGTTTTCATCGCTGGGGGCATTGGTATCACGCCGTTTATGAGCATTCTGACTACCCACGCCGAACGCGGCGACGATCGCCCCCATCTGCTGATCTACGCGGGCGATCGCTGGGATGATCTCACCTTCCGCGAGGAGCTAGAAGCCCTGAGGGACAAGCTGGATTTGCAAATCGTCTTCGTTCTCCGCCATCCCCAGGAGGGCTGGACCGGGGAATCGGGCTACGTTGATGAAGCCCTGCTAGAACGCTACATTCCCTACTATCGCGGCAGCCGTCAATACTTTATCTGCGCCAGTCCCCGCATGATGGATGCGGTCGAAGCCGGACTCCACCATCTCCAAGTGCCGCCCACGCACATCCACATGGAACACTTCAACCTGGTGTAAATGGCTTCACAGAGTCCTGAACAGAATCATGACATTGCTGGAAGCCCTACAGGAGCTTGGCAGGCAATCCGAAGATCGCAAATCCGAAATCGGGAATCCAAAATCGCAAATCCAAAGTCGAGAATCGATCTATTTCCCTATGCGCTATATCTTGATGCTGCAACTGGTTTCTATCATCACCCTCAACTTGGTGATGGGGTCAGCGCTATTTGCTTGGTTGCAAAGTCGCCCTACCCCCGAAGCACCCGATGCAACGTCAGATCAGCAAAGTCTGAATCTGCCGCAAGACACTGACTAAGCGTTTAAGTGCCTAGCTTGGCTACTGAGTTACTGTTTAGTTACTGAGTTACTGTTTAGTTACTGTCTCCGCTGGCTGCCACCAGCACTTCGCCTTTGAGCATCCGCTGCGCCGCATCGAGCAGCATTTCCTCCAGATAGGGCTTGGTAAAGTAACCCTTGGCTCCAAGCTGGATAGCCATTTGACGGTGGCGGTCGGCTCCGCGAGATGTCAGCATGGCAATAGGAATGTGGGTTAGGTGCGTGTCTTTCTGCATTCGAGACAGCAGTTCCAGACCATCCATGCGGGGCATCTCAATGTCGCAGAACACCAGATCGCAGGGCAAGCCAGACCGGAGCTTTTCCCAGGCTTCCTGCCCGTCGCGAGCCTGCTCCACCCGATAGCCAATCTTGGCAAACGTCATCGACAGCAGTTCGCGGACGGTAATGGAGTCGTCCACGATTAGCACTGTGGGTTCCTGCTTTGCATCGGCGGCATCGGCGGGCGGCTCTTCGCTGACTTCCCACAGGGAGCTACCGGCCTCGCGACGGATGCGGCCCATCGACAGGTCGATGAGTTCCAGCACGTCGGCAATGGGCATGATGCGTCCGTCGCCCAGCACCGTCGCCCCAGCAATGCCCAGCGGTTTGGGCACAGGCCCTTCAAGCTGTTTGATTACAATTTCCTGTTCGCCCAAGACCTGATCGACTTGCAGTGCCAGATAGCTGCCCGCGTTGCTCCGCAGCACCACCACCGACACAATATCGTCTTCCTGGTTGCCGCCATAGACGCTGCCGCGACCCAGGCTGCGATTGTATTTCAGCAGGTTCGACAGCGGCTGGAAGGGCAGAAGTTGTTCGCGCCACGGGATACAGGATTGACCTTCGCTATTGATCTGGATGCGATCGCGCGGGACATCCAGCATATCCTGCACCCCGTCCATTGGGAAGGCGATGCGGGCGCGGTTGCTGATGCAGCACAGTGCCTTGGAGATACTCAGCGTCAGCGGCAGGCGGATGGTGAAGGTCGTGCCGCGCCCGACGGAGGAGTCGATGTTGATCACGCCCCGAATTTCGTTGAGGCTGGTGCGAACCACGTCCATACCCACGCCGCGTCCTGCTAGGTCGTCGGCTTTGTCGCGGGTGCTGAAGCCGTGGTGGAACAGCAGGTCATACACATCCAGCCGAGACATATTCTTGGCTTCGGCAGGCGTGATTAGCCCACGGGCGATCGCCTTCTGTTTTACCAGTTCCGGGTCGATTCCAGCGCCATCGTCGCTGACCGAAATCACCGTCTGGTTGCCCTGGTGGAAGGTGCGAACCGTAATTCGCCCGGTCGGCGCTTTGCCCATCGCGGCCCGTTCCTGGGGCGACTCGATGCCGTGGGTAATGGCATTGTTGACCAGATGGGTCATCGGGTCATAGAGCTGCTCCAGGATCATCTTGTCGATCAGGGTTTCGCGTCCTTCTAGCACCAGTTCTGCCTGCTTGCCACAGCGCAGAGAGATGTCGCGAACCGCACGGGGCAGGCGATCGGCGGTTTGGGCAAAGGGCACCATTCGGGTGCGGGTCAGTCCTTCCTGAAGCTGCGTGGTGATCTGACGGAAGTTGCGAGTGATCTGATCTGTCTCGTCCACCACAAAGTCAATGTCCGAGGCCGATTCTCGCACCCGCACGATTAGCTCGATCATCTCCTGTGAGAGGGTGTGGAAGCCCGTGAACCGATCCATCTCCAGCGCGTCGAAGCTCACGCCCGTTGCATGGTTGCTCTGGCTGCTGCTGGGGGCGCTGCCAGGAGTCGTAAAGGCAGAGGTCTTGCGTCCAGAGAGCAGAGAGCTTTCCAGGAGCGATCGCTCATACAGGTCGCGCATCCGCTGACCCACATCGCTCAACTGCTGCACCTGATAAAGCAAATTGTCGAGAAACTGCCGCAGCCGCTCCTCGGCTTGTTCTAGGCTGTTGCGGTTGACGACCAGTTCACCCACTAGGTTGTTGAGGT
>NZ_DVEA01000412.1:0-4738 GCF_015295965.1 Thermoleptolyngbya sp. M55_K2018_002 | reverse complement strand
TGTATTCCAGGAGCCAGACTATCTCAACGCCGTGACCACCGTCGCCCAGCGCCAGACCCGCCGCGCCTTGGTGGTGCTGCTGACCGATATCATCGACCAGACTGCTTCGGCAGAACTCTTCGGCGCGATGGCTCAGCTTGCACCCCGCTATCTGCCGTTTTGCGTGGCCCTGCGCGATCGCCGCGTAGACGACCGAGCAAACCACCCCGCCGAAGACGTGCAGACGGTCTACAGTCGCGCTGTTGCCCTCGATCTCTTGGCTCAGCGGCAGCTTGCCCTGGCCAAGCTAAAGCAGCGCGGCGTGCTAATCCTGGACGCACCTGCTGATCGGATCAGCACGCAACTGGTCGATCGCTATCTCCAACTCAAAGCCCGAAATCTCCTATAGTCGGGTATGGTCGGGCTGATAGTCGGGACTATGCTGATAGTCGGGACTATATTGATTCTGGATTTTGGATTTGCGATTTTGGACTTCTAGTCGAGCGTCTGCGGGGCTTCTAGTCACTTCACTCGTCACTTCTCCAATCGCACCGCATACCATTGCAAAAACTGCCCCGGCCCAATGTCTAGTTCACAGGCGGTGTCGAGCAAGTGACGCGCTTGCGCTGCCGACGTGGGAATGTCTTGCAATTCGCGGGGCAGGCTATCCTGCATGGTTTCTAGCACCGATGCCAGCTTCTGCAACAGTTCCTCGGCGGTGAGGAATTGTTCTGGCTGGTTGGTTTCCAGCACAACAAACGCATCCTCACGAAACATGATCGGGTCGGGCATAAGGGGAGATGGGTTTTAGTCTTCCGCAAAGACGTACTTATACAGATCGGCGGGATTCGGCTCAGGGCTTTCCAGCGCAAACTGCACTGCGTCTTCCACCGTTGCCTGAATCTTGCGGTCAATCGCCTTCAGTTCCTCATCTGTCGCCAGGTTTTGCTCGATCAGATGGGTGGCAAGGCGCTTGATCGGGTCACGGGCAAACCAGAACTCCTTCTCTGCTTTGGAGCGCAGTTCGTCGGGGTCGGCGAGGGAGTGCCCCCGGAAGCGGTAGGTGAGCGCTTCAATCAGGGTGGGGCCTTCGCCTGCGCGGGCCCGGGCCACGGCTTCTTGGGCCACCGCCCGCACTGCCAGCACGTCCATCCCGTCCACTTCTACGCCCACCATGTCAAACACGCTGGCTTTTTTGTAAATTTCTGGCTGCGACGTAGCGCGGTCGTGGGCCATGCCGATCGCCCACTTGTTGTTTTCCACCACAAACAGGATTGGCAGCTTCCACAGCGCCGCCATGTTCAGGCATTCAAAAAACTGACCATTGTTGCTTGCGCCGTCGCCAAAGAAGCAGGCCGTCACCTGATCTGCGGATTCGTCTCCCAGCGCTTCGCGGCGATATTTGGTCTGAAACGCCGCGCCCGTCGCCACAGGAATGCCCTCCGCCACAAACGCATAGCCACCGAGCAGGTTATGCTCTGCCGAAAACAGGTGCATCGAGCCGCCGCGCCCCTTGCTGCATCCCGTCGCTTTGCCAAATAGCTCTGCCATCACCTCGCGGGCGGGCACGCCTGCACTGAGCGCATGGACGTGGTCGCGGTAGGTGCTGCACACATAGTCATCGCTCCGCATGGCCTTGATCACCCCGGACGACACCGCTTCTTGCCCGTTGTAGAGGTGAACGAAGCCAAACATCTTGCCTCGGTAATACATCTCGGCACACTTGTCTTCAAAGGTGCGTCCCAGCACCATGTCTTCGTAGACCACCAGCCCATCTTCCCGGCTGATCTGGGAAGGGCTAGCGGAAAAGGCGGGCAATACACGTTCCTGAACCATGAGACTGTCCTATGGGGTTGAGAAGGATGTGGCGAGGGCGATCGCCCCTACAGAAAAACTTGGCAAACCCAAACTGGCACGTACAAGCCAGCGGGCTTCTGGGAAAAGCAGCTATGGCTATTAAAATACCTGAGCGACCTATTCGCCAAATGCCACTGCCAAATGCCGCTGCCAGAAACCAGCGCCAGAAACCCAAGGGCCATCAACTTGCCAAATGGCTTGGCTCTCCGCCAATGGCTTGACTAGCCCAGTAACAAATCGTAACAGGAATTGGGTTGCCTCCACTAAACTGGATGCTGGTTTTGTTTGCGCCGGAGGTTCGCATTGTTGGATACAGCGGAATATTCGGATACAGCAAAATATAATGTCGCGAACCTTAACCTTTTCCTTCACTGACAAATGCAGGGGTTTACGTGAAACTATAGGGACTGGAAACTATAGGGACTGGCACTGGATCGGGTGCATCGGTGTATCAGGGTGCATGGGCCGTCAATGAAGTTTGCACAGAAGTTTGCACAAAACTCGCACAATGCTAAAAACCTGTGGCATTTTTCTAGGTTTTTTGTATGCTGATGAGTAAATTTTGTCGCAGGAGTCGCTCACTCGACGCAGTTTGCTAAGAGAAGATGACTGGGATAAGAGAGATTGACGTAGCATAGACTGGCGTGACTCATCATGGAACTCAAATGCAAAACTCAAATTAGGACTTGTGTTCGGAGGACAGGTTGAGGTTGCTCATCCAGCAGTTAATGCTGATAATAGGTGTCCGCCTGTAAAGGCATCTGCCTGTAAAGGTGTCTGCCTATAAAGGTGTCCGCCTGTAAGCATCTGCCTGTAAAGGTGTCTGCCTGTAAACATCCGCCTGTAAACAAACATCCGCCTGTAAACAAATGTCCGCCTGACGGGTCTGCTCAATGGAGTAATGCCTGGAATGTGCAGGGTTCAAGGGGTTTACGAAATGTGCTTCTACCCGCACTGAGTTTTCTTAAGCATGGGTTGAGTCTTTGTCGGTGATTCGTTCGGTGATTTGTCGGTGAATCGTTGCTTGATAGCCTCTGAGGTCAGCTTGCTGAACTTAGTGCTTTTAGAAGCCGCTTTGGGAGCCTGGATTTGGCAGATGCTAAAGCCTGTTGGAAGTTAGTCTGGCTGGTCTTACCAAGGCTACGTGATGCCGCCTACTGGCATGGGTCGATTTAGAAAATGTCTTGATAACGTTGAGTTTTGGGGAAGTGGGCCGTGAGAATTCCGCTTGATTATTACCGCATTTTGGGGCTACCTATTCAGGCAACGGCTGACCAACTTCAGCAGGCCCACCGCGATCGCACGCAGCAGCTTCCCCGACGCGAATATTCCGAAGCGGCGATCGCCTCTCGCAAGCAGCTTCTGGACGAGGCCTACGCCGCCCTGTCGAACCCGGAGCAGCGCCGCGCCTACGATGCCACCTTCCTCGCCAGCAGCTACGACCCAACGAGCGATCGCTTTGCTGGGGCAGAATCGGGGGCGATCGCCCTGGAAACCGAGGCAGACCCCTACGCCCCCAGTATCGACATCGACGACAGCCAGTTGGTCGGGGCGCTGCTGATCCTGCTGGAGTTGGGAGAGTACGAACTGGTGCTGAAGCTGGGGCATCCCTACCTCTCTAATAGCGCCTTCAGCGGCAGCGCGGGCCGCAGCGCCCAGGCCGATATTGCCCGGTCGGATGTCGTGCTGACACTTGCCTTCGCCTACCTGGAACTGGGCCGCGAACAGTGGCAGCAGGGACAGTACGAAAGCGCTGCCGAATCCCTAGAAGCGGGACAAGAACTGCTGCTGCGAGAGGGCATGTTTGCCGGAGTGCGCGGCGAAATGCAGTCTGACCTCTACAAGCTACGCCCCTACCGCATTCTGGAACTGCTGGCGCTGCCCGAGTCCCACGAGATTGAGCGGGGCCAGGGTATGAACCTGCTGCGCGATATGCTGCAAGATCGCGGCGGCATCGACGGTGCCGGCGACGACCGCTCTGGGCTGAATGTGGAAGATTTTCTGCGGTTTATGCAGCAACTCCGGGGCTACCTCACCGCCGCCGAGCAGCACGCCCTGTTTGAGGTCGAAGCCCGTCGCCCGTCGGCTGTGGCGACCTACCTGGCAGTGTATGCCCTGCTGGCCCGCGGCTTTGCCTATCGCCAGCCCGCCCTGATTCGTCGCGCCAAGCAAATGCTGATGCGTCTGGGCACGCGCCAGGATGTGTATCTGGAGCAGGCAGTGTGCGCCCTGCTGCTGGGGCAAACCGAAGAAGCCACCCGCGCCCTAGAACGCAGCCAGGAGCATGATTCCCTGACCTTCATTCGCGAACATTCCCAAGGCTCACCCGACCTGCTGCCGGGGCTGTGTCTCTATGGCGAACGCTGGCTGCAAAACGAGGTGTTCCCCCATTTCCGCGACTTGGCCCAGCAGCGAGCATCCCTGAAGGATTACTTTGCCGACGATCAGGTGCAGGCGTATCTAGAAGAACTGCCCAGCGAACCGGACACAGCTCAGTGGGAGTCGGCTCCGGCTCCAGTGGGCAGCACAACTACGCCCTTTGCCCGTCGGGCGACTGCGCCCCAAAGCCGCTATGACCAGGCCGGCACGGCAGGTAATGGACTCGGCATAGGTAGCACGGCGACGCTAGAGCCTGCGGCCGCCGCCTACACTGCCACAAACGGCACTTCAGCCGTTCCGACGGCCGAGCGCGTGTCCCAGATGTCTCCTTCGGGACGGCTGACCACGGGGGACGGCGGCGGGCGATCGCCCCGGACTTCCTTCAGCGACAGCAGCCGCCGCACCACCACCTCGCTGCCCAGCAGTTCCGGCGGCGGGGGCATTACGCTGCGGCTGGATCGGCTGATGCTGCTGATGGCGCTGGGCGTGCGAGCCGCGATCCTGGTGGGGATTCTGGTGACAG
>NZ_DVEA01000375.1:0-27238 GCF_015295965.1 Thermoleptolyngbya sp. M55_K2018_002 | reverse complement strand
GCTAGTTGATTGAGCTAGTCGATTGAGCTAGTCGATTGAACAGATTGAACCCCGCTACGTCCGCGTCTCGTAGCACAGCACCCGCCGCCTGACGCGATCGCGCTCTTGAGGATGTTGAATCAGCCCGGCCACTCGCAGCGCCTCTGCCTGACGAGCCAGTTGGGCATAGTGGATGGCGATCGCCTCATAGGCACTGGCGCGATCGCGGTCGTCGTCTACAACTGTGCCACCTTCATTGCCAAAGGTGAAGGTGCGGATTTCGGGGTCGGGAATCGTGCGGGCGAGTTCTAGGGCGCGAGCGAGGTAGGCGATCGCCTCTTGCGGCTGGCCGTCCTGGCGGGCCCGCTCCACCAAAGACAGCAGCAACCCAACGCGGATTTCGGGCGTGCGGCTCTGGTCGATGACCTTTAGCACCTGATCTGTGTGCCCGTCCCGCAGGGCGGCCTCTGCCACCGTTCCCAGCGACATCTCCCGGCGGTCGGGGTCGGGCGTGGCCAGGGCAAGCTGCAAGGCCAGATCGAAATGGCGCAGGGCCACGGTTTGCTCCACTAGCGACCACAGATAATAGCTGCTGGTGGAAAAGTCGTTGATTTCAACTGCGCTGCGCCGAACCAGGTCGAGCATGGCCGGATCTACAGGCTGGCGGGCATTGGCCACTTCCAGTGCCACTGCTGCGGCCGCTTGCAGGCGATCGATCGGGGTCGCTAGCCCGGCGGCAGTGGTTCGTGCCTCGTTAAATAAGTCCGTGGCGGGGTCAATATTGCCCGTGAGCAGGAGTTGACGAGCGATCGCCGCCGTCAGCCGCACCTGCGTTAGCCCATCGGTTGGGTGAACCGCCTGACGCAATTCCAGTGCCCGGTCTGCCTGGTTCGCATTCACATAGGCTGTTGCCAGCGCCATCATGGCCTGACTGCGAATCTCCAGATTTTCTGGCGCAATGCTCATCCATGCCTGGTCTGCGGCGGCCAGGGCTTGTCGTTCGGCAGCCCGCTGCACAATCAGCAAGAGAACGATATCGCGATCGCCCGCCAGAAAAGGATCGGTTGGCGCAGTGGCGATGCGGATGGCAGGGTCATAGGCCGAAACGGCGATCGCCCGCTGCACCAGGTGGCGAACCTGAAAGGCTTGCCAATCGGACGGAACCTGCCGTAGTGCAGTCTCCACCTGCTGCATCACGGCGGCTGCCTGGTCTGTCTGCTGCTGACCCCAGAGTTGCAGCGCCAGGTTGGTCAGCACGCTCGATCGCTTCTCGGCATCCGCCATTTCCTGCGCCACCGCCAGCGCTGGGTCGATGCGAACACCTGCGTAGGTGTTGACCACGGTTTCTAGCGTGAATTCGGTATCATTGACTGATTTTGCAACGGTCACGGCTTCCTGAAACAGGGCCTCT
Organism: Thermoleptolyngbya sp. M55_K2018_002; assembly: GCF_015295965.1. Lineage (NCBI taxonomy): Bacteria > Bacillati > Cyanobacteriota > Cyanophyceae > Oculatellales > Oculatellaceae > Thermoleptolyngbya > Thermoleptolyngbya sp. M55_K2018_002. Next base: position 25,848 of record NZ_DVEA01000375.1, on the reverse strand, counting down.
CCCCCGGTCAGGTTGCGGGCAGTGTAGGCACTGGCGACTTCGGCCAGGGCGATCGCCCTCGCGCTGGGGTCGGCAATGCTCCGGGCTGTGGCCGCCGCAGACTCCCACTGGCTTTGCGTCAGTTGCATCCGCACAATCTCCAGCTTGGCCTGCCCCTGGGCATAGGGCACGTCAGTAAGGCGCTGGGCAATTTGCTGCGCCAGTGTAATCTGTCCGGCTTTGGCATAGCTGGCCGCGACTTTGGCCAGGGCGCTGCTGCGGCGGGTTGGGTTGGGGTGAACAATGGCGCTGGCATGACGGTTTGCCTGATTCAGCAGCGCGATCGCCCGGTCTACCCGTCCGGCCGATACCGCCGCATCGGCAATCGGCACTAGCGCGTTGACTTTAAATTCGTCGCCTTGCACTGTCTGTACTGCCTGAGCCGCCAGTTCCAGCGTTGCCCCCGCCGCCTCCAACTGGTCGAGCGCCAGATAAGCACGGGCGATCGCCAGCAGGGTTTGCGATTTCAAAAAGCTGTAGCCTGCTCCCAGCGTCCGGGTTTCCCGCACGGCTTCTGCCAGCATCGGCAACACCAGACCGGGCTGGTCGCGCTCGTCGGCTTTCTCGATCAGGGTTCGCCAGGGATTGGGATTATAGCCCGGTTCTTCGGTAATCAAGCCCGCCAGACGCAGCGCTTTTTGGGATGCGGGCAGGCTGCCAGCCAACTTCAGCAGGGCAGTCATCTGGTCGCTGGCGGACTCCAGCCGTTCGGCTGCCAAATCTGCCTCCAGGCGGCGCATCCGGCTAAAAAAGTGGCGATCGCTCTCTGTATCCTGCTCTTGCAAACAAAACCCAGTCATGGCGCGGGCGGGCTGTGGCTGTGCCTGCGCTGGAGCAAGGGCAAATTGGTGCAAGTTTCCAAACACTAACATCAACAAAAATCCGCTGGACTTGAGCCTTCTAAAGGATTGAAAAAAGGGCGATCGCATAGGGAATAAAAGATGACTAAAAGTTGAAAGTTCCTTCATAGAAGCTCTACAGACATTGCCAAATCCATTTTCATCTCGACGTTCAAAGCATCCAGCCTTGAATCATTTTTTGAAACGTCAGGACTTACGCAATTGGAAGAGTTCTCACGGGCTGCGCCTGCGAGAGATCTTCCAAAATTCAGAAAACTGAGCGCAAATGCGTCAATCCTGAACGTGCTGGATATGCGTTCGATGGCAAATGGCAGCGCCAAGTCGAGTCTTGTCGCGCTGCTTTGTTGCAGACCAGGAGCTTCAGTTTGACAGGACGCAGAGATTCAGCGGCGAAGCCTCGGCTATATCAAACGGTGCGGCTGGGTCTTGCTTCATCCGGGCTGTCCGACGCTACCGTCTGGCTCTGCATCAGATCTGCCCAGACAGTAAAACACGCCCCGTTTCCGGCATTCCAGAAAAGGCTTGCTCTGGCCTGGTAAACAGTATTCTGGGCCTGCCTCAAAGATTTCCTGAGATGTTCTACGCCCGAATTTGACCGTCTTCGAGGTGGGCGATCGCATCTCCAAATTCCCTCACGCGGGGGTCGTGCGTGGCGATCAGCACGGTGCTGCCCTGTTCTCGTGCCAGCCGACAGAGCAACTCCATGACCTTGCGTCCGTTGGCCGAATCCAGCGCCGAAGTCGGCTCGTCGGCAATAATCAGGTCGGGGCGGCCCACCAGCGCCCGCGCCACGGCGACCCGCTGCTGCTGTCCGCCCGAAAGCTGTCGGGGCAAAACGTTTGCGCGGTTTTCTAGCCCTACGGCATCGAGGAGCGATCGCGCTGCGGTGCGGGCACTTGGGCCAAAAACTCCTTTGAGATTTAGCGCCAGTTCCACATTCTCCAGCGCCGTCAGGCTGCGGAGCAGATTGTAATCCTGAAACACGATGCCGAGATGCCGATTGCGGAAGTGGGCCTGGGCGGCGCGGGACAACTGGGTCAGATTGGTGCCTAGCAGTTCGACCTGGCCTGCGGTGGGCGAGAGCAACCCTGCTACGACTTGCAGCAGCGTGGTTTTGCCTGCGCCCGCTGGGCCCATAATCAACTGCACTGAGCCACGGGGAATTTCTAGATTAATCTGTCGAAGCGCCTGAAACGGCTCTCCTTCGCTGCGAAAGACCAGATCGATGTCGCGCAGGGCGATCGCCACTGGAGAGGTCGCCACTGGAGAGGTCGCCACTGGAGAGGTCCCCGCTAGAGAGGTCGCCACCTGAGGCGCGGCCAGCAGAGGGGCGATCGCAGTGCTATCTGCCCTGAAAAAAGGGGCTGACTCGGCAGCGGATTTTGCAAGTCGAAGCAGCATAACCCAGCTTTCCTTGTTGCGAATGAATCTGTGGTGAATAAACTGCCTGAATGCTCCCCACGCCCATATTCTCGCGAATTTACAAATTTCCAGAGCTAGCTCGTAATGAATCGTTGGGAGTTTGCAAGCAGATTGTATGACCTGTTTTGTATTCTGCAACTCGCGTTTGCGATTTGCGTTGGCGATTTGCTTTAGCGATTTGCGTTTGCAAGGAGTGGCTGTAATCATCGCCCCTATGTAGCCGCCCTAAAAAGTACCCGATGGGGGAAGTGTGCCTGTTGGGAGGAATCGATAGGCTGAGAGGGTACGGACTGTAGTGCTTTTGTGGTGAATTGTATTACATCTGGGTGCATTGAGAGCCGATCTTTTTGGCGCATTTGTTTGGCGCATTCCTTGGCGCATTCTTTGGCGCATTTGCTTTTGGTGCATTTATTTTTGAGAGGAATCTGACCCATGAAACGTGACTCTGGTGCGCGGTTCGGTGTGCGGCTCGGTGTGCAGCTTGGTGTGCGGTTTGGTGTCTGGCTCACCTACGCTGCTGCGGTTTTCATCAGTTTGCAAGGAGCGGCGATCGCCCGTCCGGTTCAGCTTGCTGCTCGACAGGATTCAGCGCAAACGGTGCAGCGGTCTGACCTGATTCGTCCCATTACGCCCATCGACCGGATTGACTTGCCAAGAGATACCTCGCGGCGCTAGGAGATGGCGGGGGGTTGGGGGTCGCTCACTCCAGCCCTCCAAATACTCCAGCAACCTTGATCAGACCTGTATCAGAATAGAAGCAGACTATGGGGGCGATCGCCCGAATTGCCCTGCCTGCGCCTTGCCATTGCCCTGCGAGTGCATGATTCAATGCATTCTCAGGATGCTTTCGCTCTGGCCGTCTGTCTTCTACCTGCTGTTTTTCTCATGCCTTCTCTCAAACCGCCTCGCTATCAGCCTGCCAACTCGCTCGAATCGCCGCGTTTTTCGGGGGTTCGCACCTTTGCCCGACTGCCCTACGTGCAAGATCCGGCGGATGTAGATGTGGCCATTGTCGGGCTTCCGTTTGATACAGGGGCGACGTTTAAGGTGGGGGCGCGGTTTGGGCCAGAGGCGGTGCGCGGTGCGTCGGCGCTGCTGCGGCCCTACAACCCTGAGCTAGACGTGATGGTGTTTGAAACGCTGTCCTGTGTGGACTATGGCGACGCGCCCGTGGTGCCGGGATTTATCGAGGACAGCTTGGGGGCGATCGCCCGCACGATCCAACCCCTGGCCGAAGCGGGTGTGGTGACACTCAGCATTGGCGGCGACCATAGCGTGGCACTGGGGGAACTGCGGGCGCTGGCTGCGGTTCATGGGCCGCTGGCGCTGGTGCATTTCGACGCACACGGCGACTATTGGGACAGCTACTTTGGACATAAGTACACCCACGGCACGCCGTTTCGCCGCGCCGTGGAGGAAGGGCTAATCCTTCCCGAAGCCTCGGTGCAACTGGGGATGCGGGGCCCACTCTACGATTCTGACGATCTGGACACGCCGCGCCGTGCCGGGTTCACCGTGCTGACCACCACGCAACTGATGCGCCACACGCCGGAGGAAATCGGGGCGCTGGTGCGGGAAAAAGTGGGCGATCGCAAAGCCTTCCTGTCTTTCGACGTGGACTTTTTCGATCCTGCCTTTGCCCCCGGCACGGGCACCCCCGAAGTCGGCGGGCCCACGAGCTTTCAGGGACTTGGCTATCTGCGAGCCTGCACGGGGCTCACCTGGGTCGGCGGCGACGTGGTAGAAGTGCTGCCTGCGATGGATCATTCCCAGGTGACGGCCCACCTCGGCGCACAAATTGGCTACGAGTTTCTGTCGCTGGTGGCTCTGTCGAAGCGCTAGTTCAAAGCGCTAGTTCAAAGCCCTAATGCAAAGCCCTAATGCAAAGCTTTGGTTTGCCAAATGGGGGCCGGTTTGTTGCCCTCTAGTTTTGATTGACGCTCGTTTCTATAAACCTTAGGCTACGAAAGGATGGCGGCATCGCCGTTGCTGGTTGCAGTCGTTGAATTTAACGCGGGGGAAAGTCATGGCAGACGCAAGAAACGTGCTGGGCAGCAAGCTGGAGGTTTGCTCGATCGCGCCGATGACGGGCTTTTATCGGGATGGCTGTTGCAGCACGGGGGCGGGCGATTTTGGGGCCCATGTCGTGTGCGCTGAGGTGACTCAGGAATTCCTCGACTACACCAAAGCCCAAGGCAATGACCTGTGTACGCCCATGCCTGCCTACGGGTTTCCCGGCCTCAAACCGGGCGATCGCTGGTGTCTCTGTGCTTCCCGCTGGAAAGAAGCGCTGGATGCTGGTGTTGCGCCGCCGGTTGTGCTAGCTGCGACTCATGCTTCGGCGCTGGAGTATGTGTCGATGGCCGAGTTGGAGAAACATGCGCTGGACTTGGCGGGGTGATGGGGCGTTTGGCTGGTATTGATTTTGGATTTTGGATTTGCGATTTTGGATTTTGGGCGGTTAGGGAAGTCTCATTGCGGCTTGCGGCAGCTTGACTCGTCGCGCCATTGGGGGAGTTGGTGCTAGGGGCGATCGCCCGCATCCAAACCTAAAGCTTCTGCCCTTAAAGTTTCTACAATGAAGTTTCGCGGAAGTTTCACGAATCGGGTCAGAATGGTTAATCATTAAATACCTCAGAAAATGCGTCAGATCGACGGGTGAAAGACATTGGGGTATTGGATTTAACCCCTGCTCCATCCCGACTTTCCCTCACCTCCAGCATTCCGCGCTCCCTGTTCCCCCTTCCTCACCCCATGCCCAAAACCGCCGACTTCCTCGCCCACCTCAATCCGTCCCAGCGCCGTGCCGTCGAGCATTACTGTGGGCCGCTGCTGGTGGTGGCGGGCGCTGGCTCTGGCAAAACGCGGGCGCTGACCTACCGCATCGCCAACCTAGTGCTGACCCATCGGGTAGACCCCGAAAATATTCTGGCGGTGACGTTTACCAACAAAGCCGCCCGCGAAATGAAGGAGCGGATTGAAAAGCTGTTTGCCGAGCGCGAGGCCCAGAGCAAGCACGGTAAGCCCCTGGAGGCACTGCCCGAACATGAGCAAACGCGGCTGAAGTCTTTTGTTTATAAAACGATTACCAAAGACCTGTGGATCGGTACGTTTCACGCGCTCTGTGCCCGCATTTTGCGATTTGACATTGAAAAGTTTCAGCATCCTGGCGGCTATTCCTGGAACCGCAATTTTTCCATCTTTGACGAATCCGACGCACAGGCATTGGTGAAGGATATTGTCATCAATCAGCTCAATCTGGATGACAAGAAATTTGACCCGCGCTCGGTCCGTTACGCCATTAGCAATGCCAAAAACCAGGGCTGGTCGCCCGCTGATTTGGAACGAGAACAGCCCAACTTTCGCGGACGCACAATCGCCAATGTGTACGCTGAATATCAAAAAGCACTCGCCGCAAATAACGCGCTTGACTTTGACGATTTAATTCTGATTCCCGTCCAGCTATTTCGCCAAAATGAACAGGTTTTGGCATACTGGCACAAACGCTTTCGGCACATCCTGGTGGACGAATATCAGGATACGAACCGCACGCAGTATGACCTGATTCGACTATTGGTGACGAACGGCGAAGAGACGGAAAATTTCAAAGACTGGGAATACCGTTCTGTATTCGTTGTGGGCGATGCAGACCAATGCTTGCCGCCAGGAACCCAGGTGTTAACCCCGGATGGTTTGGTTGCGGTTGAACACTTGAAACTAGGAGATACCGTCCTAGCAACTGGGGGACAAACCGATCTCTGTCCTGGAGTAATCACTCACATTCATAAAAGCCAGTTTCAGGGCAGTTTGTGGTGCATCGAGGCGGGCGGTCAGGTGCTGAAGGGAACACCGCATCACATTTTGTTGGGGCGGGCAGTGCCGCTTGACGATCGGTACTACGTGTACCTGATGTATCGGGCAGATCGGGGATACCGGATTGGCATCACGACTGGACGACGACAGAATGACTATGGTCGGGAGGAAATTGGTTTTAAGGTGCGTGTGGCGCAAGAATGTGCAGATAAGCTCTGGGTTCTGAAGGCGACCAATAGCTATGAAGAAGCAGTGTACTATGAGGCGTATTTTGCGGCTCAGTACGGCTTGCCAACGATGGTATTTCACAGTGTTGGCCGCAAGCTCAGAATTTCAGATGACCTAATTTTCAAGCTGTTTCAGGAAATTGATACGATTGGCAACGCCCATCGGCTGATGCAAGACCTGTGGCTGCATCCCGAATTTCCGCACTATCGCCCGCAAAACGGGCTGCGGCGACAAACCCTGAACCTGACGATGTTCGGGAATGTGAGAAATGAGCGATCGCCCATCAAGTCTGATCACCGCCTCCAGTGGTCGTCTAATCGGCTAGATATTGCCGAACACTTAACCGCGGCAGGAGTGCCGATTCGGGCAGGAAAGTTGCCCGGAACCTATCGATTTGAGACGGCGCGGGCCTCTTATCGAGAAGCAGTAGCTCTGGCGAAGTCGGTGGCAGTGGCGGGACAACTTGAGGTTCGCCGCCGGGCCCAAATTTCAGGGCAAATCTATGACTTCATGCCGCTGTCGCATTTACACGTCGGCATGAGGGTGCTGCTAGAGGTAGACGGGAAGCTAGAGGATGTGCCCGTGAGCCGAGTTTGGCAGGAGGACTATCGCGGTGTGGTGTATGACCTGGAGATTGATCAGCGTCATAACTATGTTGCGAATGGGGTTCTGGTTCATAACTCGATTTACTCGTTCCGGGCAGCGGATTTTCGGATTTTGCTGGAGTTTCAGGACGATTTTGGCGATGGGCTGCCGGATGACGACACGCGGACGATGGTAAAGCTGGAGGAAAACTATCGCTCGACGGCGAACATTCTGGAAGCGGCTAATGAGCTAATTGAAAACAACACCGAGCGGATCGACAAGGTGCTGCGGGCGACGCGGGGCGCGGGCGAGTCGATCTTTCTGTTTCGGGCGGAAGACGAAACCGACGAGGCGCGATTCGTGATCGACCAGATTCGCCAATTGGAGCAACATAACCCGGAGTTACACTGGGGCAGCTTTGCGATTCTCTATCGCACGAACGCGCAGTCGCGGGCGTTTGAGGAATTTTTGGGGCGCTACGGCATTCCCTACAACATCGTCGGCGGGCTGCGGTTCTATGACCGCAAGGAAATTAAGGACGTGCTGGGGTACTTGAGGGCGATCGCCAATCCGCAAGACACCGTGAGCCTCAAGCGCGTCATCAACACGCCCCGGCGCGGCATCGGCAAGACCACGATCGATCGGCTGGAGTCTGCTGCCCGCGACCTCGATCGCACGCTCTGGGAGGTGTTGACCGATGAAACCCTGGTCAGCACGCTGGCGGGGCGCTCTGCCAAGGCAGTCAGCGGCTTTGCCAACATCATCCAGACCTGGCAAGCGAAGCTGGAAGACACGCCGCCTGCGGAAATCGTGCAGGGGGTGCTGGAGGATTCGGGCTATGTGGCAGACCTGAAGGCGCAGGGCACGGACGAAGCGGACGATCGCCTGCAAAACGTGCAGGAACTCTATAACGCGGTGCTGCAATTTGAGGAAGAGAACGAAGGCGCGACGCTGCTAATGTTTCTGGCCAATGCGTCCCTTGCCTCTGACCTGGACAATACGAAGGAAGACCAGCGCCAAGTGTCGCTGATGACGCTGCATTCGTCCAAAGGACTGGAGTTTCCCGTGGTGTTTCTCGTTGGCGTAGAGCAGGGCTTGTTTCCCAACTTCCGCTCGATGGAAGACCCCGCCTCGCTGGAGGAAGAGCGCCGCCTCTGCTATGTCGGCATTACCCGCGCCAAGGAGCGTTTGTTCATCAGCTATGCCCGCGAGCGGCGACTATATGGCACGCGGGAACCCGCTGCACCGTCGCTGTTTTTGGCAGAACTGCCCAAAGAACTGCTGCTGACCAGCGCGGTGGGCGCATTGCCCAAGAAAATGGCAACCCCCATCCGCGAGGTGAAGGCGAAGCGGGCCCAGGAAAGCTTGCCCAACACCCACGCGGATGATTGGAAAGTGGGCGATCGCGTCGTTCACAAAGCCTACGGCGCGGGCCAGGTGACTCACATCTTTGGCGCAGGCAACAAGATTTGCCTTGCCATCAAGTTTCCAGGGCAGGGGCAGAAGATCATTGACCCGAAGATCACAACCTTGCAGCGAGTGATTTAATCCCTTTATCTGATTACCGAATCCCTCGACCGGCTAGACCCTAAACCTGCACCATATCGGCATAGCCCGTCAGCAGTTCCTCGCGGCTGAGGCTGTCGGTGGGGTCTTGGGGAGTCCACAGCAGTTCGTAGATGGCGAGGTATTCGGGCGGAATGGCCCCCAGGCGGCGCAGGGCAAGCTTTAGTTCCTCGACCGTGTGGATGGGGCCAAATAGGAGACGGTCGTCTTCTGTGCCGACAATCAGCGTCACCACGATGTAGGCGGCGGGGTCGTCATTGGGGTTGAGGTCAAGCGGCTGGCGGCGAACTTTGCCGCCCACGTTCACCAGGGTTTCGGAGGTGAATTTGCCTCGCTCTTCGATAGACCATTGCTCAAACAGGCGGGCAGCTTCCTCGCGGCTGGAAACGGTCTTGGATAGGGCGCGGGCGTGGGTCCAGTTTTCGGGCGATCGCAGCAGCACCAGCACCGTTTCTCGCAGCGCCTCCGACAGCCCTGCCTTCGTGTCGGTATTGATGCCTGCCACTAACTGGTTCAGCCGCTCCTGGATATATCGCGCCTGGGACAACAGCGCCACCTGGAGCAGCGTCACCGTCACAATGTCGTTCTCCAGTTCGCCGCGCCCCGGACGAGCCGCCGGAATGCGCGATCGCCCCGTGCGCTGCATGGCCGACATCACGGTGGAAAAAATCATCAGCCCCGCAGGCAGCAGGAAAAACAGCAGAAACAGCCCACCCCCGCCCCCGCCGCCAACGGGCGTGACATAGCCGCCGCCGGGGGCAACGATCACGGGTGGCCGATTGGACGGAATATAAATGGGGCCGGGCGGCGGATAGTAGCGCCCCGGTACGGGGAAATAGTCGGGCGAGGTATAGCCACCGCCATAGCCCCCGGAATAGCCGCCGCCAGAGTAGCCGCCGCCCGAATACCCCCCGCCGGAATAGCCGCCCCCGGCCGATCCGCCGCCCGACGGACGGTTGAATGTGCCGCCGCGATAGCGACCGCCCGAAGCCGCCTCAGCGCGTCGAGCAAAGCCCTGCCGTAGGGGATTGCCCGTTAGAAACTCTCGCCCGCTTAGCCCGCCCGTTCCGTCTACGCTTAGGCCATTGACCAGCACCAGCGCCAGCAGCGTCGTTGCACCAAATTGAACCGTCTGGCGAATCTTGCGAAACCGGGTCATGTGTTTAGCCATGATGTTTGTCTTTGGCGAATTCTTGGCCGCGTCTAGGGCGTGTTCGTGTTTTGAAGCCTTTTGATCCCCCCTAGCCCCGCTTAAAAAGGGGGGAACCGAGCCGAACCACTCCGGAAGTCCCCCTTAATAAGGGGGATTTAGGGGGATCGACTCAAGGCAATCAACAACCTAGAAAGTTTTAAGACACTGCCTAGCCGAGGGGAGTCAGTGAAGCGCGGAGCCTGGGATGTCTCGCATAATCCTACGAGCCAGAGAGAACGTCAAGTAATCTCAACTAATGTCAATTCTGGATTTGTCAATTCTGGATTTTAGATTGGCGATTTTAGATTACCAGCCCAAGTGTCTGGAAGGCTTGCAGCGATTTTATCCGCAGCGCTTTTGGGAAGAATGGAGGTAGGCGACGACGGGCGTTGGGCAACATTCTCTACCCATGCTGCCTGCTTCCGTAGAACCGGCAGAATCGGCCGCCAATTCGTCATAGGTCTCGTAATCTGATAAGTATGAACTGATAAAAGAACGGATTTTACGCGGTTATCTTGCGGCTGAGTGCCCTACCCAAACGCCTATGTCTCAGAAAAATGAAACGCTTCCTCTGATTTTGTCGCTGCTGGTGACGCTGTTGCTGCTAGCAGGCGGCATTTGGTGGTTTGGCAGAAATCTGGGTTTTGGTGGTGTGGGCATCGGGCAGGGCGGTTCTCCCTCCACAAGCAGTCCGGGGCAGGGCGGCGGGGCAGGGCGCGTAGGCGATCGCCTCAGCACCGGGGCGCAACTGCTGTTTCCCGAAGGAGCCTCCTCTCAGAAGCAGGCGGCCGTGAAAGCCCTGGCCAATCGAGACTATCAGGGGGCGATCGCCAACTTGGAGGCCTCCCTCCAGGCAAACCGCAACGACCCGGAGGCGCTGATCTATCTGAACAATGCCCGCATTGGGGATCAGAATTCCTACACCATTGCCGTGGCCGTCCCGACCGCCGCCTCTGCAAATTCGGCTTTGGAAATCTTGCGGGGCGTGGCCCAGGCTCAGGATGAAGTGAATCGTGCAGGCGGCATCGACGGTGTGCCCCTTAAGGTGATGATTGTCAACGACGACAATAGCCCCGACGTGACCCCGCAGGTGGCGGAGGCGCTGGTCAAAGATCGCTCGGTGCTGGGTGTGATTGGGCACTTTGGCAGCGATGCCACGCTGGCGGCTGCCCCGGTTTATGAAGCCGGCCGACTGGTTATGATCTCGCCCACCAGCACGTCGGTTCAGCTTTCGGGCGCAGGGCAGTACATCTTTCGCACCGTGCCGAGCGATCGCTTTACTGCTGCGGCCCTGTCTCGGCATATGCTAGAGCGGCTGCGGGTTCAGCGAGCTGCGGTTTTCTACAATTCCCAAAGCGCCTACAGCACCTCCCTCAAAAATGAATTTACGACGGCTGTCTTTAGCGATGGGGGGCAGGTTGTGGGCGAGTTTGACCTGTCGGCTGCGGGGTTCGATTCGGTGGCTTCGTTTGACCAAGCTGCCCAGCAGGGGGCAGAGGTGCTGGTGCTGGCGGCTAACACAGCCACGCTCGACCCGGCGCTGCAAGTCGTGGCAATTAATCGACGGCGGCTGCCGATTTTAGGGGGCGATAGCCTTTACAATCCCCGCGTGTTGCAGGTCGGCGGCGAGTCGGCGGTGGGCATGGTGGTCGCCGTGCCGTGGATCTTGCTGGCAGACCCCAATGCGCCCTTTGTGCGCTCCTCGCGGCAATATTGGGGGGGCGACGTGAACTGGCGCACCGCCATGGCCTACGACGCGGCGATCGCCCTTATAAAAGCCATTTCTATTGGCAAAACCAATCGCGCTGCTATTGCGGAATCTCTGCGCTCCAATGAGGACACGATTGAAGGTGCGACGGGTGTGGTGCGGTTCCTACCATCGGGCGATCGCAATCAGGCCATGCAGCTCGTGGAAATCGTCCCCAGTCAGTCCCAGTTTGGGTATAGCTTTTATCCCGTGTCTCAGCCGTGAAGGGGGATGGACCGCCATTTGCGCCATTCACATTTGCGCCACTCATTATTGCGCTACTGCTCCACATTGCGCTACTGCTCCACGACCGTCGTATCCGGAGCCTTGCTGGGAGAAATCAGGTCAATGCGGATCAGCGCTTCCATCACGTCGCGGGCGATGGGCGCGGCAACAGTGGAGCCGTAGGCATTGTCGCCCTGAGGTTCATCGATGACCACCAGCACCGCATAGCGGGGAGCCTCAACCGGAAACAGGCTGACGAAGCTGGTGATTCGGGCAACGTTGTCGTAGCCGCCCGTGGCGCTGGCTTTTTGAGCCGTCCCCGTTTTGCCAGCAATGCGATAGCCAGGAATTTGGGCGGGCGTGCCTGTGCCTTCTTCGACAGCCTTTTCCATCATGCCCAGCACGGCCTGCGCCGTTTCACGCGAGAAAACCTGCTTGGGCGGCGGGTATTGGGGCTGCCAGTGGGGTTTGCCGCTGCTGTCAAAGAGTCCTTCGACGACGTGGGGCGTGACCAGGAAACCGCCGTTGGCGATCGCCCCTTGCAGCCGCAGCAGTTGCACCGGGGTCAGGCTAAAGCCTTGCCCAAAAGCAGTCACCGCCACCTCCACCGGATCGCCCAGGAACTGATCCCGTTTTTTCACCTGGCCGGCTGTTTCAAACGGCAGATCGATCCCCGTGGGCTGGGCCAGTTCGATCTTTGCCAGCCAGTCGTAATAAATCTCTGGCTTCAGCGTTTGCATGATTCTCACCATGCCGACGTTGCTAGAGTGGGCGACGATTTCCCCGACGGTTTGGGAACCCCGCGCCGCGCCGTCGCTGTTCTGAATCGGCCAGGGACCGATGTAGATCCGCCCTTCGTCATAGAAGCTGTCGTTGGGGCGGACGGTGCCTGCTTCTAGGGCGATCGCCACGTTGATTGGCTTGAAGGTTGAACCCGGCTCGTAGGGATCGGTCAGCAGCCAGTTGCGGAGCTGATCCATCTGGTAGGTGTAGTACTGGTTGGGGTCAAAGGATGGCTCCGTCGCCATCACCCGCAGCGCCCCCGTTTGCACCTCCATCACCAGCACCGCGCCCCGCTTTGCGCCAAATTCGGTCATTTTTTGCTTGAGGGCTGTGCGGGCTGCCTGCTGAAGCCGCCGATCCACCGTCAGTTGCAGCCGCAGGTCGTCTTGCTTTAGCACGTAGCTGGGAATTTCGCCTGGTTTTACGAGATCCTTTCCGCCGCGCAAAAAGCGAGCCACCTGGTTCGACCGCTCTAGGGCTGCCCGCTGGGTATACTCCACGCCTGCCTGCGCTTCTCGATCCAGGTTGACGTAGCCCACCACCTCCGCTAGCAGGTCTTGCTGCGGGTAGAAGCGCTGCTGTCGGGGAAGCAGTTCCAGCCCGTCCAGCCGCAGGGCCCGAATCCGGTCGGCGGCATCTTCCGAGAGCCCAAAGTTAACCTCGATGCCGCTGTCCTGCTCGTCGAACAGATTAGCCAAATCTACTGAGGACTGGTTGAGGATGGGGGCGATCGCCTCGGCCACCTCATCCTTGGACTTTTTGAACAGCTTGGGATGGGCGTAGAGCATGTAAACCAGCCGATCCACCGCCAGCGACGTACCCTGATGATCGACAATTGGGCGGCGCGGCAAAATCGGCTGCAACCTCACCGTCTGCTGAGCTTGGGCGCGGCTGGACAAGACATCTGCCTGAAGCACCTGCAAGCGAAACAGATTTGCCGTCAGCCCGATTGCGCCAAGGGTCAACACGCCCCACACCAGCAGCATCCGTGCCGCTGAGGGATGGCTGGCGGGATCGACCCGACGCGGACGCACAGACTTCGACGCTGGGCGGGCTGTTGATCGAGGGGCTGTCTGCCGTTTCCCCGGCTGGGGGCGCGATCCCGACGATTTCACACGGGGTTGGGGGAATCGAGCAGAACGGCCCGGACTTGCTGGATCAGGCGTTCTCTGACGGGGCGATCGCCCCTGGGACGCACCCCCCAGAGATGCGCCTGCCAGAGATGGGCCCGCCAGCGATGCACGCCGCAACGGCCGCTGAGGTGATACGACTGAACGGGCCGTCCGCTGGGCAGCAGACCGAGTTGCCCCTTGTGCGGGAGATTTGCGAAGCGATCCCTGCGGGAATCGCCCCTCGCCCAGATCATGGAGAACCTGCCAGGCTGCGTTCAGCGATCGCCCCCACTGTCGCAGCAGGCGGCGGACAGAGACGGCAGGAGAACGACGGGGCGGACTGGTAGCTGGTCGTCCCGTCGTCTTTGCAGGTTTACTTGCAGGACTAGAAGAACGCTTGCCAGCCGCACGCTGGGATCGTCGAAGACCAGAGGGTGGGGGAACCGATTGGGTCATGACAATGCCAAAAAATACTGAGCCAAAAATACTGAGAATAAAAATGCCCCGTTGGGACAGGCGAGCCAGATTTTGGAAGCCTGAGCCTGTCCAGCGATCCCGCGCTAGCCCAAGTCGCTTTAGCTAATAGGCAGCTAATAGGCCATTGGCACTTCTGCGGGCAGGGGCGCAGCAGGCTCCGAGGCTGGGCTTTGGACTGGACTTTGGACTGCGCTTTGGGCAGGCGCGGGCGACGGTGCAGGCAGGAAAATCGCGCTTTCGGGCGTGGGCAAGATCAGCCCAGAGTCGGGGCGCTCGGCCTGATTTGCAAGATGCTGCCGCAGGGTTTCGCTGGCTGCCGTTAGCTGGCGTTCTTGTCGCTCTAGCGCTTGCATCCGGTCAAATTCGCCGCGCCAGAGATGCTGGATGTAGACCGTCCAGCCGTACATTGCGAAACTCAGCGTCACCAGCCCTGTGGTAATCACCGTCGAGGCCCGCTGCGTCCGCAACAGTTGATTGAGCCAGCGCGGTTTTCGAGCCACCGGAATGGACTGAACCACTGGGCGATCGCCCTGCTGCTGAGCCGATCGAGCCAGCCGCCGCGCAGTTCGTTGAAGCCTCGGCGGCGGATTGAGGGAAGCAGGCTGGAGTGTTGCCCCAGATCGGGGTGACGCAATCAACTCCACTGGCGGCGATTTTCGGACAGGACGCGGAGGCAGCGGAGCCAGTTCTCCCCGCTGGGGAAATGGGGCAAGCTTGCCACCGCTATGGGCCGATGCTGCATCAAACCGCCTGGGACTTGGACGACGGGCCGTTTGAGTAGGCACAGGGGGGCGACGGCTTCTGGCAGGAGGACGGGGTGCAGCGGTCATAATTCAAGTACAGGCGCTCCAAGCGCGGCGTTGTTCCAATCATAGTGGAAGAATTCGGGAGCGGAACAAGCCCCACTCAAGAAAATCTCCCTGCCTCTCTCTAAAAATTCCGTTCCGAAAATCACGATTCTGACTCTATGACTCCAAGCTTTGCCTTTGAGCTGTTACTTTGAGCATTACTTTGAGCATTACTTTGAGTTGTTACAAAGTTCGACGCGACATTCGTCAATCTTGCTAAGAGTTGCTATACCTAAGATATGGTGTGTGGAATTTGCTCAGTAGCACACTCGCAGACGGTCTTCATTTTCTCCGTTACCTCTGAATCTGTTGCCTTCGATTTGATCTGTTGCCTTTGATCCTCAGGTCTTAGAAGCTTTAGGTTCAGAGGCTAGTCGTCCTTACCGCCTGTCACCCTGCTGCTTCCTTTCAGTTGCTTAAAGTCTGACAAAGGTTTTTGCCGAAAATCTAACAGACTAATAGAAAGGATTCACGCGCTTGAAATTAGTGCTTAAGGTTTGAAAGATTGCTCACGGATTGCTCACAGGCTGTGCCTGCCAGAAATCATTCAATCATGTTAGGTCTAACAAACCCTAAAGCCTGAGTAAACCTGAGCTTTTGCTCCAAGTGGGTTGAACCTGTATGGGTTTGAACCCGGCATTCTTGTACTTTTTATTCACCCAGTTTGTTTAACCCAACTGGACAAATCGTTGATGCTTGGACTGGATTTGGATCAGGTTCAAGCAGCGATTTGATTGCAGCCTCATGCTGACACTTGTGCTAACAAGTGCTTGCGGCGCTGGGTTAAAACAGGCAATCGGCCGGACTTCTCTATTGAATTGTGATTCAGCAGTTTGTTCCTTTTTAGAAAATTGCCTTTTTGAATTGCCTTTTTGAAAACACCGTTTTTGAGTTGCTTGCCCACCATGAACCAACCGCCTGTCCAGCTTGACCCGATCGACAGCCCCTTTCCCGTCCCCTGGAACTGGGTGCTGACGACCCAAACCGAAGCGCCAGCCGCCAGTCTACACACCTATCGCACGTCGGCGCTGCTGTCGCCAGATGGTCAGTACATCGCCTATAGCCGATTGCAAATGCAGGTTGGCACGGATATCAGCCGCAGCCGGGTCAGCAGCGCCCTGTTTGTGGAAAATTTGCAGACCCGCGAGCTGCGAACCGTATCGCCGACTTCGCCCCTGTCGAATAATCCTTTTGCTGAGCAGGGTGAGTCGGATCTGGCGGGCAGTATTGCGATCGCCATTCCAATTGCCTGGTCAGAAACGGGCGATCGCCTCCTGTGTCGAGAGTTTGAGTCGCGCTTTGCTGCCAGCCATGCGTCGGACTATGCCGTGGTGTGGGAGCAGTTTTCGGGCAATGTTTACACGCTTGCGCCCAGCTTTGTGAACTATACCAATGCGGTGCTGCTGGGCTGGAGTCAGCAATATCCTGATCGGGCGCTGTTTCGCTGCTGCAACCTGGGCGATCCCGAAGTTCACTACTGCACGGTCGATCTGCGGGGACAAACGCACGTCGCCACAGAAGATCAGCCTTTGACCTTTGGGCTGATCAAGACGCATCTTTGGGCGGGGCCGCAGATTAGCTCACGGGCCAGCTAGGGTTCAACCGCGTTGAACTGCAACAGCGTTTGATTTAAGAAGCCTCGCGATCGCCCCGTGGGACGGTATCCATCACCGGGACACTGAGCGTAGGCGGAGACAGCGCAGGCAAGATGGGCGAGGCGGCAGTGATCCATTGGTAAGCGTGGTTGAGGTGATAGAGCGTGCCGCAGAGCAACAGGCGATCGCCCGCCTGAATTTCAATGGAGCCGTCGGGAAAGCGGATGAACTGTCCCTCTCGGCGCACCGCCTGCACCTGCACGGCGTAGGTCTGCGTCAAATCCAGATCGCCCAGGGTTTGTCCCGCCAGCGGACTGGCATCAGGTACGGCAACCCACTGGCAGGAGAGGTCTTTGGCGGGCACGGGCACTTCTCCAGTAGCCAGATCCTTGAAGGTGGCAATTTCTGATGCATCGCCCACCAGCAGCAGGCGATCGCCCGATTGCAGAACGGTTTGCGCGTCGGGATAGTCGATGCGATCGCCCTCTCGCCGCTGAATCGCCATCAGGCTCACGCCTGCAATCCGCCGCAGGTCTGCCTCTTCCAGCGTCATGCCCGTCAGCGGCGACTGGTCAGGCAGGGCATACCACTTGCTGTTCATGTCCTGTGTGGCGGCCTGGAGATCGCGAGATACGTCTTTGGAATCCTGCTGAGGACGCAGTTCTCGATAGTGGCTATTGCGAATTTCGGTTACTTCCTGAAGCACCTCGGTCACGGATCGCCCGGTGCCAATGAGCAGGTGCGCCGAAAGCTCCAGGCTGGCCTCAAACTCTGGCTGCACGACTTCTCTCGCCCCAAGCTGATACAGCAGTTCAATGTCTTTGTCCTGCGCGGCGCGAACCACCACGTCTAAATCGGGCGCTAGTTCGAGCGATCGCTTCAGGCAAAGGCGCGTACTCATGGCATCCGGCAGGGCGATCGCCATCCCCCGCGCCTGCTCTACGCCCGCCGCCGTCATCACATGCACACTGGCCGCATTGCCATAAACATAGGGAATCTGCTCCTCTCGCAGTTTCTGAATCTGCTGCTCCGACTGGTCAATCACCACCACGGGGTAGTTGTTCTCCCGCAGCAGGCGGACGATGGTGCGACCCACCCGCCCATAGCCACAGACCACGACGTGATCTTTTTGCGGCAGCGCCTCGGAAATCTCCTGGGGGCCTTCGCCCCCCTCCAGCCAGTTGCGAAGCGCCGGAACCGACTCTGCCCAGGCAAACACTTTGGGAACCAGCCGCAGCACAAACGGCGTAAACACCAGCGTGACCGCAGTTGTGCCCAAAATCAGGAGATACACCCGGCGCGACACCAGACCCAGCACCTGCCCTTTGCTTGCCAGCACGAAGGAAAATTCGCCAATCTGCGCCAGCCCCAGGCCGGTGATCAGCGCTGTCTTCAGCGGATAGCGAAAGGCGCGAACCAGGGGCGCAATAATTAAAAACTTGCCAACAAAGACCAGCGCCACCAGCCCCAAAATTAGCTCCAGATTCTCCCAAATGAAGCGGGGATCAATCAACATGCCCACGGCTGCAAAAAACAGCGTGGCGAAAATATCTCGAATCGGCTCTACGTAGGTGAGGGTCTGGTCGGCGTATTCCACCTCAGAGATCATCAGACCCGCGATGAACGCGCCCATCTCAATCGACAGCCCCAGATACTCCGTCAGCAGGGCAATGCCCAGACACAGCGCCACTACGCCCAGCAGAAATAGTTCGCGGCTTTCGGTACGGGCTAGCAGGCGCAGCAGCGGTGGAATTAGCCAGATCCCAGCGGCGATCGCCCCGCCCGCAATCATCGCGGTCTTCAGCAGTGCCACGCCCACCGCCGCGCCAATTTCGCCCGATGGAGCCTCCAGCGCAGGCAGCACTGCCAGCATCAGCCCCAAGGCTAAATCCTGCACCACCAAAATACCCAGCATGACGCGCCCATGCAGGGTTTCGGTTTCGTTGCGCTCCATCAGGCACTTCAGCACGACCGCCGTGGAAGACAGAGACAGAATCGAGCCGAGGAAAATGCCCTGCGTCGGCGACGTGACCCAGCCAATGCCAACTGACACCAGCGCCGTAATGCCAATCGTAGACAGAATTTGCAGCGCCCCACCGCCGAGGCTAATGGCCTGCACCTTCCGCAGTTCGTTTAGCGAAAACTCCACCCCCAGCGCAAACAGCAAAAACGCCGCGCCAAACTGGGCCAGCGTTTCCACCTGGATCAGTTCCTTCACCAGTCCTAGCCCCGCGGGCCCGACGATTGCCCCACCCAGCAGGTATCCGAGCAGTACGGGCTGTCGCAGCAGCGCCGCCAGCAGACCGCCCCCGGCCGCCGCCGCCAGCACCACGACTAAATCTACAATGAGACGAAAATCTTCTTGCACGGGCTGAAGGGTTCCTCGTGTGTTCGAGTGTTTCTGAGTCCTTACCCAATACTCAGAAAAATAAAAAAACTTAACCTTCTTTCACTTTAAGGCAATCTCCGATTTCGCGGAACGGCGATCGCCCCATGCCCACAGATTCCTAATGCAGATTTCTAACATCTTTCTAAGATCGCTTTAGACGGAGCCTTTTGGCATGGCTTCTAAGACTCTGGGATCAGCCAGACGCAATCTTTTTAGACTCGGCCTTAGACTTGGACGGGCGATCGATGGTAACCTTCTGGGCAACCACTGTCGAGTTTTAGCGCCTTGCCATGACTCCTCTCTTCAAAGTCCGGTCGCTTTCGGTAACCGCAGCCTTTCGCAAGCTCCGTCAGGGCCGTCAGATGCTTCTGGGGGCTGGGCTAGGGGCGATCGCCCTGCTCATCCTTCTAATCGCGCCTGCCCAGGCAACCGATTTGCAAATCGCGCCGACCAATCCCCGTCTGGGAGATACCATCGCCGTCGTGCTGCGGCCCACGGTTCCTGGTGAGGTCGCACCCACTGTGACGATGGACGGCACGGCCTATCCTGTGTTTCCGCTAAGTGGAAATCGCTATCGGGCGCTGCTGCCCACCACGCCGCTCGACCGGCCGGGGCGCAAGGTGATCCAGGTGTCGGGTATGGGGGAGCCGCGAAACGTGGCGATCACGCTGCGCGATCGCTCGTTTCCTGTGCAGCGGATTCGGGTGCGAGGCGGCGGCTCTGGCGGCACCGAGTACGAGTTTTCTCGTGTGGATGCGCTAAAGCAAATCGTATCGCCGGAGAAATACTGGCGTGGCGCATTTGCGCGTCCCGCCAGTGGACGGGTGAGTTCAGAATATGGCGTGCGGCGCTACTATAACGGCGTGTTTGCTGAGAACTACTATCATCGCGGCGTGGACTATGCAGGTGGACAGGGTTCACCCGTGGTGGCTCCGGCGGCGGGACGGGTGGTGCTGGTGGGGCGCGTAGAGGATGGCTTTGTGCTGCACGGCAACTCGGTTGGGATTGACCACGGCCAGGGCGTTAGCAGCATCTTCATCCACCTCAGCCGCATCGACGTGCGGGAGGGCGACTTTGTGCAGCCGGGCCAGCGAATTGGGGCGATCGGCGCGACGGGTTCTGCGACCGGGCCAAACTTGCACTGGGGGCTGTTTGTCAATGGCAAGTCCGTCGATCCGGTGCCCTGGCGCAATCAGGGGTTTGAATAGTCCCGCCGTGCAGCCTGATTTTCTGCAAAATTGACCAGAAAGTTGGCGAGATTGGCCTCGTTTTCTCCGGATAGGCTGCCCTGAACTCTGAAGCTATAGGTAGATGCACCCTGATTGAACCCTCCGGCTTCGGCCGGGGGTTTCTTTCTTTTTATGGGACTTTTGCAGGATTTTTGCAGGATTTTTGTGGACGTTCCGGTGGCAATTTGCGGTGTTCAAGTAGCAGATTTCAAGGCAGATTTCAGAACATGAAAATTTCAGAACATGAAAAAAGGCTGACCCAATGAGCCAGCCCCTACCATGTTTGATGACGTTGTCTTTTTAGCTTGGAGAAAACCCAAACTGCGCGTTCCCAATTCGTGCAGAAGGGCGTGAGAAGACAGCCGGAAACATTCCGAGCAGTCTGCCCTGAAATAAGCTATCCCGAACAGGCTATCTCAAAACAGGCACGGAATATTTCGCTTTCCTCCCTACAGGAGATTGTAACAAGAGACACAGCAATTTTGTTATAAAACTTTACGCCAATCCCTGCCTTTAGACATAACCCTACTTAATCAATGGACGAGTGAATCGGTGAGAAGCTGGCTTGTAAGGGCGATCGCCCTCCCCCAAAGCGCTTCTCCAGGCTTAAACCCTGTGAGCAAAGTTTGGAGCCTTGTCCCAAACCGGGGCTGATTCAGGCACTTTTTCTGAGGCGACCCGTCCAGGGTTTGTATAGAACTGGGCCTAACAGGTGACTGAATCGATGGAATCAGTCTGGCACTGGGTTGCTGGGTAATGGGCGATCGCCCCTGTTCCAGTCCCACTTCCTTCTATTACCAATAGGACTTACGCAGTTGGAGGATTTCTTGCGGGCGCAGCCCGCAAGAAATCCTCCAAAAACCAGAAAACTTATCGCAAGTGTGTAAGTCCTGACCAATTCATTCGCAGGCACATCAGGAAAGGGAGAGCCTCACATGCGTCAACAATTTAACCTCTGGCAACGATTGGCAAGCACAGCAGGTGTCGCGGTGGTGGTCGGCATGGGGGCCATGACGATGCCCAAACCCGCCGCCGCGCAGACCGTGCCCAGCGGCACCCGCTTTAGCTGCCAGTTTGAAAATGGCGAATATCAGGTGATGTATTCGCCCGCCAGCCAGCCAGGGCAACTTTATCCCTGGGCGCGTCCCACAACGCTGGGCGGCGGCTGGACGGCCGATCGCCGCTGTGCTGAGATTGCGCGGCGGCTGGAGTCCTATCGTCCTGATGGGCTGACGGAACTGAAAACCGGGACGCTGAACGGCTATAACGTCGTCTGCGCCACGACCCAGCAGGTTCCCGACTGTCGCCTAGTGTTGACAGTGCCGCCCGGACAAGACCCGATCATCGTGCGCGATCGCGTGTTTGAAAACCTGACCGTGGCCGACAGCGGCCAGCGCACCGAGGGCGTGACGACCTTCCAGGGGCGCGACGGTCGGCTGATCGAGCAAATTGGCGATGCGCTGAATCTCCGCCTGCCCCGCAGCCGCCGTTCCTCCCCTGCATCCGCCAGCGGTATCAACCTGCGGCCGTTCCTCGACCCGGCAGATGGGGGCACGGGCGATCGCCTGCGTTCTGCGGTTCCCGCCCGCTCAAACTCTGGCAGCTATCGGCTGAATCCAGATCTCTTTCGGTAGGAGGAGTTTGGCAGGCAGGAGACAGGGTTGAACCAATGGGGTGGCGAAAGCCTGCATAATAGGCTGAAGCCTGCATAATAGGCTGAAGCCTGCATGACTCGTTGCCAGCAGGCGAACCCGTCACCCCTTTATTTCAGACCTGCCTCATGCCCGCCAAGACCCGTGGTGCGATCGCCGCCGGACACCCCAAAACCGCCGAAGCTGGAGCCGAGATGCTGCGGCTGGGGGGCAATGCGTTTGATGCGGCGGCGGCGGCGATGCTGGCATCCTGCGTTACAGAACCAACCCTTACGTCGCTGGGAGGCGGGGGGTTTTTGCTGGCGCACACGGCGGAGCGGCAAAATATTCTGTTCGATTTTTTTACCCAGACTCCGCGCCAGCGGAGACCCGTCGAGGCGGTCGAGTTTTATCCAGTGCTGGTGGACTTTGGAACGGCGGTGCAGGAGTTTCATATTGGGCTGGGGGCGATCGCCGTTCCGGGCACTGTGGCGGGTCTATTTCAAATGCACCGTCGGCTGGGGCCGCTGCCCATGTCGGCTGTGGCAGAACCCGCGCTGCACTACGCCACGGCGGGCGTGGAAATCGGCGACTTCCAGGCTTACTGCTTTCAAATCCTGCGGCCGATTTTGCTGGCCTGTCCAGAGATGGGGCAACTCTGCACGCGAGAGGGGGAACTGCTGCAACCGGGCGATCGCTTCTACAATCCCGACCTGGCAGAGACGATCCGGCTGCTGGTGCAGGAGGGACCGCAGGCGTTTTATGAAGGCGAGATTGCCCATGCGCTGGTGAAAGATTCCCAAACGCGGGGCGGCTATCTGTCGCTGGAGGATTTGCGCCAGTATCGCGTCATCGAGCGATCGCCCCTGATGACTCGCTATCGGGGCACCACGCTCGTTACCAACCCGCCCCCCAGTTCCGGCGGCTGCCTAATTGCCTTTGCGCTGGCGCTGCTGTCTCAAGTCGAGGTTGCAGGGTACGAATTTGGCTCAGAGGCGCACCTGACGCTTTTGGCAGACGTGATGCGGCTCACCAACTTGGCTCGTGCCGATGGCTACGACTCCCGAATCAACCAGCCCGATGTGGCAGAGCGCTTTCTGGCAGAGGCACACCTGCATCGCTATGCCCAGCAGCTTTTGCAGACGGCAGGGGTGAACAAATGGGGCAGCACGACCCACTTTAGCGTCATCGATGGCGAGGGCAATGCGGCTAGCATTACTGCCTCCAACGGCGAAGGGTCGGGCTATACGATTCCGGGAACGGGCATCATGCTGAACAATATGCTGGGCGAGGCAGATCTGCATCCTGGCGGGTTTCACCAGTGGCCGCCTGATGCGCGAATTTCTTCCATGATGGCTCCGACGATGGTGCTGGCGGCGGGAATGCCAGAACTGGTGCTGGGGTCTGGAGGCTCGAACCGGATTCGCACGGCGATTTTGCAGGTGATTTCCAACGTCATCGACTTTCAGATGCCGATTGAGCAGGCTGTAAACTCACCTCGCATCCACTGGGAAGCAGACGTGATGAACCTAGAGCCAGGGTTTGAGATTCCCAAAGTCCACACTCAATTTCCCTGGAACCGCGAGATCGTGCCGTGGGAACAGCAGAATATGTTTTTTGGTGGGGTTCATGCGGTGCTGGCGAACCCGGATGGCAGGCTGACGGGTGCGGGCGATCGCCGTCGCAGCGGCTTTGTCGCGCTGGTCGAATAGAGATCTTCGGATTCCTCTAGATTCTCAAATTTTTTAGATTTTCAATTAGATTCTCAAACTTCAGCCCCTCAGACCTCAGCTTCTCAACTCAGCTTCTCAAAATCAAAAACGCCCCAGGCAGGACTCGAACCTGCGACCGACTGCTTAGAAGGCAGTTGCTCTATCCGGCTGAGCTACTGGAGCCAGCAAACCTTACGCGATACGTGTAGCTGTCTATCCGGCTGACCTACAACACAACTCATAGGCTTGAGATGAACTTGATTCTATCAGTTACACCCGCTTGCTTGAAGTGTGATTGCTTAAAGCGTCAGCCGTTGCGGACAGGATTCTGAAGTGCGGATTTCCAGAATTTCCAGAATTTCCAGAATTTCCAGGTTGAAGCACACCCTATGCCAACTCATGCCAACTCATATTTTTAATCAGACGACCAAGCGGCGTTAGGGAACCCAGACAAGATGGGAAAACTAAACCAGCCCAACTTAACACACGAACGAGTCGATATGAACCGATCAGCAAGTTTAGAATAAACCCCCAAAGGGTTTGGACTCGCCCAATATCTGAGTCCTGCGCTCCGGCAAGCTGTTCAGCAGAGACCATTGCTCCCAAGCTTGCCCTAAGGCAGATTTCATGCCTTGCAATCGCTCCTCCAGCGTCCGCGTTTCATCCCATCAAAATTACTATACGCTTACTATACGATCCGACGCTTGCGGGGTCTTGACCTTGCAAACGGTCTGTCCACCGTCTAAGCGCTCTGTCCAGAACCAAGTTCGTCCCAGTGCCCAGCGCTAAACGAATCCGGTATCAGGTGTACACTTAGACCAATCCAGTGTGTATCGCCCATCGAACGGCGGTTTTCCAACACCCCCGCCCTGACAGGAGTCAACCGACCAAATCATGTTTATCTTAAAGCGGCAGGATGTTGAAATTACGAGCGTTCAACACCCCAAAAAAGATCAACAGATTCCTGTTCTGCATTACCAGGGACAGTCCTTTCGGCTGATCAGCGTGTTTAACGCGGCTCAGGAGGAAGACGCAAAAGCCTTTTGGCGCGATTTGACGGATAATCGGGGCAAAGCCTGCGTGTTGTTGGAGGAGCCAGAGCGCTATAGCGTGTGGGGCAAGGTGCGGCTGGATCAGCTTGCTGCGGACAGTGGCGACCAGGTGGCAACGGATAGCACGTCTCCAGCCCTGATTCAGGCGGCGCTGCTGCTGCTCCAGGCGGTCTACATTGATATTGAAGATCTGCTGGGGGGACGGCAGGCTGGCATGTTTCAGAAAGAAATTTCCAGCGTATTTCAGCAGTGGCGGTTTCCTCAAGCCGAGTCGCCGGATGCGATTAACCAGCTTCTGACGGTTGACCCGCTGGCATCGCTCCAGGTGCCCCCCTGGCAAGAGCATCATCTGAACACGCTGCTGCTGGAGTTGCTGCGCTTGGGCAAGGAGCATTTTGGGAATACTAGCTTCACGGGGCGGGTGCTGGATGCGCTTCAGGATATGTCTGAGGGCGATCGCACACAGTTCCTAAACTGGCTCAAGCAGTCTCCCTCTGGAAAAGACTGGCAATAGCTGGCAGGTATTCGCAAGCATTCTGCTCGATCCTTATCTTGCGATTATTCCGCGATTATTCATTGAGGGCGATCGCTCAATCAGTCAGACTCGTCGCCTTGCATTGTGGTCTAGTGCAGCTTTTTACCCTGCGGCTTCTTAATAAAGTTGCCATTGAGCGTCAAAACTGTGAAAAATTCTGTTTTAATTTGGCTATTCTCAACCCGCATCTTCCTGTGCCCTCCAGTTAAGGAGTGATTCTGTGGCTAAGAAAACCCCTGGCTCTTCCTCGGCCATCCCAGTGCAGACCATTGTCATCATCGCTATCCTGTGGGCGGTGTTTTCCCTGCTGTTCTTCCTGCTGTTTAGCGTGCCGCTGCCGGGGCAGGGTCGTCCAGAGTGGTATGGCATTACGACCTATTTTTTGGAAAATATTGCCTTTTTGGGAGCGTCCATTCTCTGTTTTCGCAACTGGCGCAGTCCGCTGATTGTGAGCGGGCGCACGGTTTGGCTGCTGATTGGGCTGGGAATGCTGTCTTTCTTTATTGGCAATTTGATTCTTGGACAGTGGGAAATTGGCTGGGGCAAGGAACCGGATGCGTCTCCCGCCGACCTGTTTTTCCTGCTGATGTATTTGCTGGTGGGCGCGGGTATGTTTTTGGCGGTGTCTTCGCGCAAGCTGAACCTGGCAATCTGGCAGTGGCTAGCGGTGATAGGCGTAGGGGTTTTGGGGGTTGTGATTGCCTGGTTTATCTACAACGGGGCAAGTGCGGCTGCCTCGGCGGCGGTCTGGATTGATCCTCCGGCGATCGCCCAAACTGCGCCCGACGCGGCTCCGGCGGCTCCGGCG
>NZ_DVEA01000240.1:0-27372 GCF_015295965.1 Thermoleptolyngbya sp. M55_K2018_002 | reverse complement strand
GGGACAGACACTTCAACGCTGAGCATCACGGTCACGCCAGTCAACGATCCACCGATTGATGGAGACGAAACTCTTAGTGTTGCCAAAAACACCCCGCTAAGTGGCAATTTGCTAGACAACGCAACAGATGCAGATGGTGATGCACTTAGCGTTATCGAGTTCACAATTGACGGTGATACTTATTACAGTGCAGGCGATACTGCCACAATTCCAGGCATTGGCACACTGACCATTAACACAGATGGTACGTTCACGTTTATTCCGGTTACGGGCTATGTTGGGCCGGTGCCGCCTGTGATTTACACCGTCATGGATAGTAGCGAGACGACGGATGTATCTACGCTCAGCATCACAGTTATTCCTGCCAATAGCGCCCCTATTGATGGCAATGAGACCCTCAGTGTGGCAAGAGACAATCCGCTGAGCGGCAATCTACTGAGTAATGCGACAGATGCCGATGGCGACACGCTCAGCATCACCGAGTTCACCATTGGCACAACCAAGTTCACTGCTGGACAAACAGCCAACCTGCCGGGGATTGGCACGCTGACTATTAACGCGAACGGCACGTTTACGTTTACTCCAGCAACGGGATATACAGGGCCAGTGCCGCCTGTGGCTTACACCGTCAGCGATGGCAACGGTGGCACTGACACCTCGACACTGAGCATTACAGTCACAGGGACGGATGGAAATCCTGCGCTTACGATTGATTTGGATGCAGACGATAGTAGTGGTGTTTCTGGGCAGGATTATCAGACCCGCTTTGTGCAAGGATTTCCAGCGCCGATTGCTGATATTGACCTGACGATTAACAGCGCTGGCAGCACGATTCTTCAGCAGGCTGTGATTACATTGGTCAATCGACCGAATGGGTCTTTGGAGAGCCTTGGTATTCGGGGTGCCCTGCCTCCGGGGATTACCGCCTCCGCCTATAACCCGACGACAGGGCAACTGATTTTGAGCGGTGCGGCATCTCTCGCGGATTATAAGCTGGCGATCGCCACCATCACCTACAACAACTCCGCCCGCTCTGTAGATACTACCAATCGCACCATCACGGTGGTCGTCAGCAATGGCACGCTGACCAGTCCGCCTGCGACAACCACGATTGAAATTGCGTCCCAAACCACCTCCAATAGCTCCTCAGGGTCGGACACCATCATCGGAACCGATAGAGATGATATCTTAAACGGGTTTAGCGACCGAGACATCATCTACGGTCGAGGCGGCAACGACATCATCAACGGCGGCAGCGATCCTGATGTTCTGCGAGGGGATGAAGGCGACGATATCCTCAACGGCGGCACTGGAAACGATGATCTGGACGGCGGGGATGGAAATGACATCATCAACGGCGGCGGCGGCAACGACCTGATCCACGGTCGAGCAGGCGATGACCTCCTCAACGGGGGGCGCGGTCGAGATCGGATTTTTGGCGGCACGGGTCGGGATACGCTAAACGGCGGCGGTGGCAACGATTTGCTAGTAGGTGACGAAGGCGACGACGTGATTAACGGGGGCCGCGGCAACGACCGGATCATCGGCGGTGCAGGACGCGATCGCCTCACCGGTGGACAAGGCAATGACACCTTTATCTATCGCTCGAAGGCCGAATTTGGCGACACCATTACTGATTTTGAGATTGTGCGCGATCGCATCGATCTGCGAGCCATCTTCCGAGGTCGTGGCTCCATGAGTAACATCCGCCTCCGTCAGGTGGGTGCAGATACTCAAGTGGATGTCAAAATTGGGGGTCAGTTTGCGACCCTGGGCGTGCTAGAAGCCGTAAATGCAAACACCCTGCAAGCTCGTCACTTTATTTTCTAGAAGGTATCTGGGTCTTTCTGGATATTTCCAGATACCCTCTAGTCGCAGTTCCTGCGGTCTTATCTTATTTGCCTCGTGTTTTGTCGAGCTTACCCCTAACCAAGATGAAGTGTTTTCCCCTAAAGCTTGTTTCCTGTGGACTCCTGCTAGAGATACTGCTGAGTGGTTTTCTCAATCCAAGCCCCATCAACGCCCAGGAAGCCCCCCCGCCCGATACTCCCACGAGTGATTCTGCAATTGACCTGGCCATTCCAGTGCGGGCTAGCGCAGGCTACAACACGGGTGGATCGGGTTACGAAGAGGCAGTAAACCTGGAAGGATTTATCCCGCTGCATCAATCTCCGGGGGAGCGGATTACCTTCCTGGAGCCAAGGCTTTACCTGGGTGAAGAGAGCAACGTCGGAGGCAGTCTGCTTCTGGGGCACCGATTCTACGATGCGGATGACAACCGGATCTGGGGGGGCTATCTGGCTTACGACAATCGCCAGACCCGGCGTAACACGTTTCATCAGTTGGGGCTGGGGGTAGAAAGCTTAGGCGCGATTTGGGATTTTCATTTCAATGCTTACCTGCCGATTGGCGATCGCCGTCAGGTCGATCGCGAACAGGAGATCAGCAGCATTCTGAACACCAGCACCCGCTTTCAGGGCAACTTTCTGCTCCTAGAAAATCTGATCGAGGAGCAGCGATTGCGAACCTACGAAGCGGCCGCTGGCGGGTTTGACCTGGAAGCAGGCGCTCGGCTTGCCCACTGGCAGGGAGGAGACTTGCGAGGCTATGGCGGCATCTATTTCTATGACCCCACAGGCGGCGACAGCGCCTTGGGTTGGCGGCTGCGCCTGGATGCCGATGTCAATCCTAGCCTGAACCTCGGCCTCGCCCTCCAAGATGACGATCTGTTTGGCACTAACTTACTCTTCTCTGCAACGCTCACCTTTCCCCGCATTCGCCCTCGTGGGCCAATTGGCAATCCGATGCTGGTTCAGGCTCGACTCGGGGAACCAATTCTGCGGGCGCGAGGCATTGCCCTTGATCGTCAACAAGAAGTCGAGCGCTCGACCCAGCAGGTGACGATGCCCTTGATGAACCCGGAAGAAGAGCAGCCGTATCGGTTTCATCATGTGATTTTGGGCCGGGGGGCGGGCGGCGACGGGACGTTTGAGCGACCCTTTGGGACGATTCAAGCGGCTCTCAATGCCACTCGCTCTGACGGCAACGATGTGGTGTACGTTGATGCAGGGCGCAGGGTAAACATTCCTGCCTTCACCATTCCCGATCGGGTGCAGGTGCTATCCCAGGGCCCCGTGCAGCTACTCGGTGGCTTGCCCTTCCCTGGCTTTCCCAGAACAGATGTGCGGCTACCCTTTTCCCCAGTCCTGAATTACCAGGATGGTGTTTTGGTGCGGCTGCCTTTGT
Source organism: Thermoleptolyngbya sp. M55_K2018_002 (assembly GCF_015295965.1). Classification (NCBI taxonomy): domain Bacteria; kingdom Bacillati; phylum Cyanobacteriota; class Cyanophyceae; order Oculatellales; family Oculatellaceae; genus Thermoleptolyngbya; species Thermoleptolyngbya sp. M55_K2018_002. The sequence continues at coordinate 24,126 of NZ_DVEA01000240.1, read as the reverse complement.
CGGGTGATGGCAATTTTCCGGTTATCCGGGGTGGCGGCCCAGATCTGGTGAGATTGGGGAACCGCACCGTCTTAGCCGGATTCCGTCTGGAGGATGCGGCGGGCAGTGCCATCGTGGGCAATGGCGTTCGAGACGTGGAACTGCGCGACAACTCGATTCGGAATGCGGGCGATCGCGGCATTTTCTTGGACAACGTGACGGGCAGCGTCGTCATATTTGACCATCAGCTTCGCAACATTGCGGGCGGGGCGGGGTCTGGGCAGGGGATGCTGATTCGCAACACTACTGACGATACGACCCAAGTGACCATTGCCCGCTATCGATCCAGCAGTCAGCGGGTGGGGATTGAGATGGTGGTAGAGGGCGATCGCCCCGCTAGCCTCACACCCGAACAAATCATTACCCTGCGAAACGTGGTGATTACAGACAGCCGCGACCAGGGACTTTTGGTGCAAGCCAACGACGTAGGCAACCAGCAAATCGACCTCCGCCGGGGCCGCATTCTCAACAGCGGTGGCCAGGGAGTTCTGATTCAGGCGGATAACACAGGCTCTCAGGAGGTCACCCTGGAAAACGTTGTCATTCAAGGCAGCAGCGGCGCAGGGGTGCAGGTTGTGGGCAGCGTGCTGGATAGCCTGACGACCTCTGCCCAGGAAGTCTACCTCCGCCGCAACCGAATTGAAAATAATGGCGGCGCAGGCATTGATATCACGGCCAATGGACTGTCGGCTCAGGAGTTTGGCATTGGGAACAACATCATCCGCAACAACGGCGGGCCGGGTATTCAGGCCGTTGCAAACAATCGTTCGTTTCAGGAATTTGTGACCGACCCAGATAACAACTCTCGCGGCATCAGCGACAACGAAATTTCTGGGAATTCGCAGGCAGGCATCAGCCTCACGGCGAATAGTGCTGCCACTGTGATTGCTGATATTCAGGATAACCGGATTGCCAACAATCTGACGGCAGGCAACCCAGATTTGACCGTTGCATCAACCAGCAATGCCGCTGATGTGTGTGCAGTGGTGAACAACAACAGCAGCGCAGCCGGAATTCGCCTGAGCAATCCAGCAGGGGGGCTATTTGAGGTGGGCGATTTGCCAACGGTTGCCACGCGCAACACGGGGACGGTGCAAGTGCTGCCGGGGCCGCCCGTGTTTACGAACAAGCCGGGGGCGCAGTCTTGCTTCCGATAGTTGAGCCGTCTGTTTGCGATCCTCGCATTGATTGGCGATTTTGGATTTTGGATTTGCGATTTTGGATAGCCAGTCAAGCGTCTGCGGGGCTTCCAGGAGGTTCAGGCGTAGCGCCTCTGAGTAGCGCCTCTGAGTAGCGCCTCTGAATAGCACTACTGAGTAGCACTACTGAGCGCCACTTAGCGCAACTCATATTAGCCCTCCGATCGGTTGAGCTGCACGGTAAACACAGTCCCTTCCCCCAAGGTGCTTTCCACGCTGATCTGACCGCCGTGGAGGTCGATGCAGCGTTTGGCGATCGCCAACCCCAGCCCCGTGCCGGGAATTTCGCCGACGTTGCTGGCCCGATGAAACGGTTCAAACAACTGCGGCAGGGCCTCTGGCGGAATGCCAATGCCCTCATCTTTGACCTGAAGCCCAATCGTGTCCGGTTGGCAAAACACCGTCAGAGATACGCAGCCCCCTTCTGGAGAATATTTCACTGCATTTGACAGCAGATTGTTCACCACATGCCACAGCAGCTTGTGATCAAGCTGGGTGATGCAAGGCGCTCCATCCGAAAAGAATGCCAATTCGCACTGATGATCTGAGGTATAGCGCCAGACCTCGACCTGCTCTTCGCAAAAGCTGGCAACATCGATGGGCGTAGGGAAGAATTCCAGATGGTCGGAATGCATTCGCTCTAGCAGGAGAATATCTTCTAGCAAGAGGCTGAGACTTTCGGCCGCGGTTTGAATCTGCTGAAGATGCTGCTGCTGTTTATCCGGAGGGAGCAGGTTGCCATAACGTTGCAACGAGTCGGCACAGGCGCGGATTGCCATCAGCGGCGTGCGAATTTCGTGAGAAACCACTGCCAGATGTTCGGCGCGGCGCTGCATTTCGGCTTCGGTCAATTGCTGAGCCGCTTCGGCAGCAGTTTCGGCGCGATGGCGGGCCAGGGCAATTTCAATCGTGGTCGCCAGAATGCGATCGTTAAAGGGTTTGAGGACATATCCATAGGGGTGCGAGGCTGCAACCCGCTCTAGCGTGGCCTGATCAGCATTGGCCGTGAGATACACCACGGGAATGTGGAGCTGGGTTTGAATTTGTGCGGAAGCATCGATACCGTCCATCTCTCCGGGCAGCCGAATGTCCATTAGCACCAGATCTGGCCGCAGTTGCTCGGACTGGCGCACTGCGTCGATGCCCGTGTCGGCAATTGCTACAATCTCGTAGCCAAACCGCTCTAGCGATTCCCGCAAGTCATACGCGATGAGGTGTTCATCTTCAACAATGAGCAGACGAGTGGGTGGCATAGGACGGCAAGCGGTTAAGCAGACGGGTTTGCGATTGGGAAGCGAATAATAAACGTTGTCCCCGATTCGCGCTGAAGCTCCAGGTCGCCCTGCAACTGAGCAACTAGGCTGCGGACGATGACCAGTCCCAAGGAGTTGGTGTGCTGCCAGTCCAAATCGGGCGGCATTCCAACGCCATCGTCGCTCACTGTTAGCGTTCCCAGATGGGATGTCGTGCTGTCGGCGGGTGGCTGAATTTCTACGCAAATAGTAATATTACCGGACTGGCCCTCTGGAAAGGCATATTTTAGGGCGTTGGAGACTAGCTCGTTGATGATCAGTCCGCAGGGAATAGCCGCGTTGAGGTTGAAGCTGAGTCCGTGGGTGGCGATCGCCGGAACAATGTGCTGCTGGCTCACCCCATAGGTCTGAAACAGATTGGCCAGCAGCGGACGAATGTAGTTATCCAGGTCGATTTTCGAGAAATTGGCTGATTGATAGAGCTGTTCGTGGATAATCGCCATCGACTGCACCCGATTTTGGGATTCTAGCAGCAGCATGGCCGCGGTGCGATCTTCCAGGCGGCGGGCCTGCATTCGCAGCAGGCTGGAAATCACCTGCAAGTTATTCTTGACGCGATGGTGGATCTCTTTGAGCAGCACCTCTTTTTCCTGGAGGGAGGTGCGAATTTGGGCATCGGCCTGTTTGCGATCGCCAATTTCCTGCACCATTGCCACGCCATAGCCCAGTCGGCTCAGATCATTGCGAACAAAGCAAGCCGTCAACTCTACCCAGAGGATCTGCCCGTTTTTGTGAATCAGGCGCTTTTCAATGCGGAAATGGGGAACTTCTTGCGGGCTGCTGGGGCGACTGGTTTCGCGCATGGCTTGCTCCAGCAGCGGCGCAGACAAATTCCAGTCGGTCGGATAGGTAATATCTGCGGGGGTGAAGCGGGTCATTTCCTCTGGGGTATAGCCCAACATCTGACAAAAGCGCTGGTTTGCCCGCAGGATGTGCCCCGTCTCTGGCGACAGCAGCAGAATGCCAATCGGGGCGTTTTCAAACAACTGTCGAAACATTTCTTCGCTCTGGCGCAGCGCGGCTTCGGTTTGTTTGAGGTGGGTTACGTCCATCGTCACGCCGATCAGCTTGACCGCAACGCCCGCGTCATCAAATAAATATGTGCCCCGTTCGTAGAGCCAGTGCGTAGAGCCATCTAGCCAAACGACCCGATACTCTAAGTCGTAAGGCGTGTGGGTTTGTAAACAGTCGTACTCAATTTTGTCTAGCCGCTCTCGGTCGTCGGGATGCACCCGGTCATAAAACGACTGGTGAACCGGGCGGGGGCTGATTTCGTTTCCGTGGGAATCCAGCACGCGCCCGTCGGCATCAGTGCAATAGCCCAAAACGGCGTAGTTTTCGGGCGACCAGGTTTGCGCTCCGGTGGCCATGTCGCGCTCCCAGATGCCCATTTGGGCGGCAGAGAGGGAAATCTGGAGTTGGGCGGTGCGTTCGCGTACTCGCTGTTCGAGTTCACGATTCAGCCGATGGAGGTCGGCTTCGACTCGCTGGCGCTCGGCCAGTTCTGTCTGAGCCGCTTGATAGAGATTGGACTGCTGAATGGCGATCGCCATTTGATCAGCCACGAGCCGAATCAGCGCTACCTCGTCTTCTCGCCAGGCCTTGATATGGCGATTGGACGATAGACCCAATGCCCCCCACACGATTCCCTCAACCCGTAGTGGTACCAGCAGCCAAACTGCTGCTGTTGCCTCATCTTTCGCCGGATAGGCAGGGTCTACCAGAGCCAAGTCTTCGCTGCGATCGATCTGCACAATTTCCAGGCGCTTGAGCCGAGCCGCAATCGGGTTATTGTCATCGGGAATCTCTAGACCCGATGGGCGAAAGTTGGCGCTGTGGGCATAGCTGGCCACATCCACCCATACTCCCCGCTGCGAGTCGTAGCGCGACACCCAAACGCCGTTCACCGCCAGCAAGAAAGCGACCTCGCGGGTGGCAGTGGCGAAGACATTTTGCAGGTCAAGCGAGTTGCGAATCGCCTGCATGACCCGGTTGAGCGCTCGTTCGCGGGCAAACTGCTGATGCAGCGAGGCTTGGGCCTGCAAACGATCGGCCTCAATTCGCTTGCGATCGCTGATGTCTCGCAGGATGGTGGTGAACACGACCTCTCCACCCTGCACCAACCTGGACACCGAGGCTTCGGCCGGAAACTCGCTGCCGTCTTTGCGGCGGGCCCGCACCTCGCCTAAAAGCCGATTGCCCCATTGCTGCGGCCGTTCTAACTGATGGGGCGATCGCTGATGGGGCGATCGCAACGACGTTGACTCATGGATTGCTTCACGGTCTGTTTCAAAGAAATCCTGGGGCAGCAGCAAATCGATTGACTGCCCCATCACCTCAGCGCTGCTGTAGCCGAAAATGCGCTCGGCACTCTGATTAAACAGAATGATTCGCTGAGACTGGTCAACCGAAATAATAGCGTCTGCCGCAATGTCGAGAATGCCCGCCAGCCGCGCCTCAGACAGCCGCAACGCGGCTTCGGTTTGTTTGCGACTGGTGATATCCATAATGATGCCAATCATGCCAGTGGGCGTGCCAGAGGCAGTATATAGCCCCCGCCCTAGCCCCAGCACCCAGCGGGTGGTGCCATCGGGCAAAATGATGCGATATTCGGCTCGATAGTCAGTTTGCTGGATCAGCGCCGCCTGCACGTTTTCTTCGACCCAAGACAAGTCATCTGGATGGACAGCCTGCTGCCAGTGTTCGTAGGTAGGTTCGACATCGGTGGGAGACAGTCCTAATAACCGAAAATGATTCTCGTTCCAATCCAGTCGGCCAGTAGCCAAATCCCATTTCCAAGTGCCCACATGGTTGAGATCTAAGGTCAGCCGCAGCAGGGACTCTTGCTCTTGCAAGGCTAGTTCTGCCTGCTTGCGGTCGGTGATGTCTATGCTGAGGGTGTTAACGATCCAGCTTGTCTGTCCGTCAGCAGACCTAGTGGGCTTTTCTACGCGAAAGCGCGTAGAAATCCACCGCAAGCCAGTGGTTTTGTGGGTAAAGCGATATTCCACTGCAAAGGTGCGCTGGCTGGGTGGGGTGTCTGCATAAACCGCGAGGATATTGGCAAAGATGGTTTGGGCGATCGCCCGATCGTCTGGATGAACCTGCTCATGCCATAGACCAGGCTGCGCGATAAACTCCTGTGCGGAGTAGCCAAAGATGTAGGCATATCCAGCAGAGCAGTAGGTGTAGTACCAGCGCCCATCGGCAAAGTGTCGAATCTGGGCGATCGCCGCATCTACGCCATCGAGCAATCCCTGCAACTGTTCCCGAATCTGCTGCGCGGCCTGGGCCTGCTGAAGCGCGGCCTGCTGCTGCTGAAGTTGGGCTTCTAGCTCGGCAATGCGCGATCGCAGTGCGGCTTCGCCCTCTGGAACCCAGCCCAAATCACCCGCCTGCGCCGCAGACGAGACCAGGGGAAGCTGAGATTTAGGCGCTTGCGATTCGTCCATCGGATACTGTCATCGGATACTGTTCAGACAAACATGAAGTGGAATGGAGGGCGATCGCACACTAGCTTTATAAAAGCTCTAAAGAAACGGAAATAAACCCGTAAATTCTCATAACTTAGACAACGGAACTGCCGCCAGTTTTTTACAGTTTTTTTCACTACTTCTTCCTTGATCTCTTCTTCGTGCGCTTTGGCAGACTTCCATCATAGTTTTCTATGATGAAGCCAGAGTTTCACACATACGCGACTTCTGTTCCAGAAATCAAGTCCTCATCTGTTCCTTTTACTAAGCATGTCTAATGGGCTGAGGGTTGGATCTACATCAGATCTTTAGATTTAGGACTGACGCAGTTGGACAATTTCTCGTGGGCTGCGTCCGCGAGAAATCGTTCAAAATCCAGAAAGCCTATCGCAAGTTCGCAAGTCCTAAGATTTTTAGATTTTCAGAAGATGCACGGTCAAGACGGATAAGGCGTAACGCACCGTTTACAGCACCGTTTACAATTTATGAGGGAATTTCTGATTCCCACACTGATTCCCACACTGATTCCCACACCGGTTTCAAGACTGATCGCTCTACGCTTGACTCTTTATGTCTTAGAGGGTGTTTGAAAAGGTATCGCCTGTAATGTTAAGCACTCAGAGATCCCCCCTTAGCCCCCCTTAAAAAGGGGGGAAACCGCCTGAAAGTCCCCCTTTTTAAGGGGGATTTAGGGGGATCTTGCACGCTTTGCGACAAACAGTAGGACTTTTCAAACATCCTCTAAGCGCCTGATATCTAAGCGTTTAATAATTCTGAGCGCTGAATATCTGAGCGCTGAGGTTTAAGTACCAAAGTTTAAGCGCCAATATCCAAACTCCCGATGTAAACCCTGATTCGCTAGCTCCTTATGCCGCTCAAACCTGGTGACCCCGCCCCCGACTTTAGCCTTCCCGACGGCAACGGTAATCCTGTAAACCTCAAGGATTTTCGCGGCAAGTGGGTCGTGCTGTATTTCTACCCGCGAGACAATACGCCGGGATGTACGACCGAAGCCTGTGGGTTTCGCGATGCCTATGCAGATTACGAGGCTAGCGACGTGGTGGTGCTAGGCGTTAGCACCGACGATGCCAAATCGCACACCAAGTTTACGACCAAGTACAATCTGCCTTTCCCGCTGTTGACGGATGCCGATGGCGCAGTCAGCACGGCCTACGAAAGCTATGGGCTGAAAAAGTTTATGGGCAAGGAATATATGGGCATCAGCCGCAATACCTTCCTGATTGACCCAGATGGAAAGATTGCCAAAGTCTATCTCAAGGTCAAGCCGGACAACCACGCAGCGCAAATCCTCGAAGATTTAGCAGCGCTTAGGGCATAGCTCCAGACCCGCCTGCGATTACCCCAGCCCTTTCCCCCGCTATGAACCAAGTCTGGCGATACCTGAAAACAGGACTCGGCGTGGTGTTTCGGCATCCGCTGACGGGCACTAGCATTATCCCCATTCTGCCCGACGGCAAAATTGTGCTGGTGAAGCGGCGAGACAATGGGCGCTGGAGCCTGCCCGGTGGCATGGTGGACTGGGGCGAGGATATCCACAGTTCAGTGCAGCGAGAACTGGAGGAAGAGACGGGGCTGCGTTTGGTGAATGTGCGGCGGCTGGTGGGTGTGTATTCGTCGCCCAGCCGCGACCCCCGGTTTCACTCGATCTGCATTGCGATCGCCGTTGAGGTCGAAGGCGCGTTTATGGTGCAAGACCTGCTAGAGGTGGAAGAGGTGCGGGCGTTTGAGCCGACTGCCATTCCCCACGGGCATCTGTCTCACGACCACGATCGCCAGCTTCAGGATTATTTTGCAGGACTGACAACGCTAGCGTAATGTGTAGTCTGGGGTCGGTTCCCCATATCCCGACGACTTCAGACACTCCAGGATGACTCTACCCATTCGCAACGGACGCATTCGCCTGTCCCAAGGACAGATCTTTTGGCGTGAGGTGGGGCAGGGCGTGCCAATCGTGCTGCTCCACGACACCTGGAGCGACGGTGGCGAGTGGCTAGCGGTGGTGGATCTGCTAGCCGAGCAGTATCACTGTTTGATGCCAGATTTGCTGGGTTTTGGCGAGTCGGAGCGACCAAGGCTGCATTATTCTGTGGCTCTGGAGGTGGACTGTCTGGCGGAGTGGCTGGAGGCGCTGCGGCTGCGGCGGGTCTCTCTGGTGGGCGTGGGCGTGGGGGCTTGGGTGGCGGCGAGTTTTGCGCTGAAGCACGAAGAAAAGGTGGATGGACTGGTGCTGCTGGCTCCGGAGGGTGTGAAGGTGGTGGGGGCTGAGCAGCGGTGGCGGGGCGGGCGATCGCTCCTCTCCCGTGTCCCTCTAGCCCGCTGGCTGCTGAATCTGGTTGCACCTGTTGCGAAGCTATTGGGCTGGCGCAGCGTGTTGAAACTGCAAGAACGAGTGCGCCTATGGCGGCGATCTCCCGCAGCCAGCCAAATCTTGTTCAACCGTCGCCCGGTGGAAATTCAGGCAGAATACATCGGCGGCGCGTCTAGTGGCTCGACCGGAACCCACGGACAGCATCTCTCCTGGCTCAAAGCGCCGCTGCTGCTGCTGCAAGGCGACGCAGAAAGCTCCCTCATCGCCGCCCAAATTCGCGCCTACACCGATGCCCCCCGGGCCCAGGTGCAAACGCTGCCCGGCCAAGATTTATTGCAAACTGCGCCAGACACCGTCGCCCGCTCAATTCACGCTTTTATGCGGAATAATATCCGCAGCAATGGCTGACCTGCCGCGCTGTCAGGCATTTGTCGCCCCTGCGATCCTGAAGTTAATCTGAAGCCTGAAGAACTGTAATCCAGCGCACTAATCCAGCCGTACTGAGCGATGTAGGTTGCAGCTAGCCGTCTCTAAGGGTAGGTGGGTGCGTTTAGATTTAGGTATTAGATTTTAGGTATTCGATTTAGGGAATGGTTCAGGTAACGGTGTGTTTCGTGTATTTCAACCTCCCTACGCACACCCTCCCTTACACCAACCTCCTTACGCAAAGGAACCCACACATCAAGAAATGCTATGAAGTGATGAATTTCTTAGCCGCTTAAGGCACGTTTTCAGTGGTGGATTCAGTGTGCTGGTCTGGCAGGTTTCACCGGAGCAGCCCTCATCCCCCAGTTGGCATCGTGGTTCGAGCATCTCTTTCACGACATCTCCGCAGGAATGACTGGACATATGCATGTAGAGGACGATCGCACTGGAATGGAAGTGGGCACGCTCAAGCGGGCCTTGGCAGATAACCTGTACTGCATCCAGGGGAAAGACGAATACTTTGCAACGGCCTACGACTATTACATGGCGCTGGCCTACACGGTGCGCGATCGCCTCACCCATCGCCGCATCAAAACCGCCCAGACCTATTTTGAGCGCGATGCCAAAATGGTCTACTACCTCTCCGCCGAGTTCCTCATTGGGCGGCTGCTGATCAACAACCTGATCAACCTGGGTATGTATGACCAGATGCGCCAAGCGCTCAAGGAATCGGGGCTAAACCTGGATGACCTGCTAGAGCGCGAAGAAGAACCTGGCCTGGGCAACGGCGGCTTGGGTCGCCTCGCCGCCTGTTTTCTAGACTCGATGGCGACGCTGGAAATTCCCGCAATGGGCTACGGCATCCGCTACGAGTTCGGCATCTTCCGCCAGCTCATCGCCAACGGCTGGCAGCACGAATGCCCTGACAACTGGCTGCGCTTTGGCAACCCCTGGGAGATCGCCCGCCCCGATTACATCGTCGAGGTGAAGTTCGGCGGACATACCGAAGCCTTTACCGACGACGAGGGCAACTACCGCGTTCACTGGATGGCGCGGAACACGGTCTACGGCACGCCCTACGACACGCCCGTTCCCGGCTACCACAACAACACCGTGAACACGCTGCGGCTGTGGAGTGCCCGCGCTGGAGAAGATTTCAACTTCCAGGTGTTCGACGCAGGCGACTACACTCAAGCCGTCGCCGATAAGACCTTCTCGGAAAACATTTCCAAGGTTCTCTATCCCAACGACAACACGCCCCAGGGCAAGGAACTGCGGCTGAAGCAGGAGTATTTCTTTGTCTCCTGCTCGCTGCAAGACATCATCCGCCTGTATCTGCGGAAGCATGACAATTTCGACGCATTTCCCGACAAGGTGGCAATCCAGCTTAACGACACCCACCCGGCGATCGGCGTGGCGGAGCTGATGCGCCTGCTGATCGACGAACACGGCGTCGAGTGGAACTACGCCTGGGATATCACCCGCCGCACCTTTGCCTACACCAACCACACGCTCCTAGCGGAGGCGCTGGAGAAGTGGTCGGTGAACCTGTTCCGCAAGCTGCTGCCGCGCCACCTGGAAATCATCTACGAAATTAACTACAAGTTTCTGGATGAGGTGCGATCAAAGTATCCCGATGAGCCGGAGCGTCTGGCCCGCATGTCGCTGATTCAGGAAGGGCATGAGCAGATGGTGCGGATGGCACATCTGGCCTGCGTCGGCAGCCATACGGTCAACGGCGTAGCGGCGCTGCACACCGAACTGGTGAAGCAGGAACTCATGCACGACTTCTACGAAATGTTCCCGGAGAAGTTCCAGAACAAGACCAACGGCATTACGCCCCGACGCTGGCTGCTGATGAGCAATCCGGCGCTGTCAAGCCTAATTACTGAAAAGATCGGCGACAGTTGGATTACAAACCTGGACGACCTGCGTCGGCTAGAGGAATTTGTCCATCACGCCGATTTTCAGCAGCGCTGGCGCGACATCAAGCAGTTCAACAAGCAGCGGCTGGCGGATCACATTCTCCGCAACAACGGCATCGAAGTCAGCCCCCATTCGCTGTTTGATGTGCAAATCAAGCGAATTCACGAATACAAGCGGCAATTGCTGAACGTGCTGCATGTGATCACGCTCTATCACCGGATGAAGGCGAATCCCGGTATGGATATGCTGCCGCGCACGGTGATTTTTGGCGGCAAGGCGGCTCCGGGCTACTTCATGGCCAAGATGGTGGTGAAGCTAATCAACTCTGTCGCCGACATGGTGAACCATGACCCCGACGTGGGCGATCGCCTCAAGGTGATCTTCCTGGCAAACTACGGCGTGGCCCTGGGTGAAATCTCCTATCCCGCCGCTGACCTGTCGGAGCAGATTTCCACCGCTGGCAAAGAGGCATCGGGCACAGGCAACATGAAGTTTGCGCTAAATGGGGCGCTGACCATCGGCACGCTGGACGGCGCAAACGTGGAAATTCGCGAAGAAGTGGGTGCAGAAAACTTCTTCCTGTTTGGACTCACTGCGCCCGAAGTGCTGGAGATGAAGGCCAAGGGCTACAACCCGCAGCATTTCTATCAGGGCGATGAGGAACTGCGCCAGGTCGTGGATTCCATTCGCTCCGGCTACTTCTCACCCAAGGAGCCGGATCTATTCCGGGCGATCGTGGACGCACTGATGCACGGCGACGAGTATATGCTGATGGCAGACTACCGCGCCTATGTAGACTGTCAGGATCGCGTCAGCCAAGCCTATCGAAACCAGGACGAATGGACGCGAATGTCGATTCTGAACGTAGCTCGGATGGGTAAATTCTCATCCGATCGCACGATTCGGGAATACTGCAACGACATCTGGCACGTCCAGCCGATGAGCGTGACGCTGGGCGAATATCGCTCGGAAACGGCAGGACTTCGACGGATCTAGGGGTTGCGGTATCGAACTCGACAAAAGTTTGTCGATGGGGATGTTGAGTTTGCCCTGAGTGGAGTTTGCCCTGAGTGAAGTACCTCGCCTAGGGGGCAACCGAAAACTCGATGGCAAAGCAGAAGCCTTGTTCGTGGCAACCGCCTATAGTGTCCCACCCAAAGGCAAAGCTAGGTTGACGATGCAAATGTTGGCCGATCGCCTGGTCGAAGTTAATCGGGTGGACTCCTAGTCAAGCAAAAACCTCCGATGACTGACGGATCATCGGAGGTTTGTCCCATATCAAACGTGCCAACTTTGGGCTAGTCGCCTGATATTTCGCTAAAACAATTCGGATTCAGAGAGGGCATCGCAGCCGCACGAGTGCCAACACTGGAATTTTTTTGGAAAGTAACCTGAAAATATGGGGGACTTTGCGTAGGATTTGCGGGTTTGACGGTAAGCGGTCTGACGCGCTCGATCGCCATCCGCAACAACTCTTACGCCTGTCTGGAGTAGTATTCCACCACCAGCAGTTCATTGATCGATAGGGCGACCCATTCCCGGTCGATCACGCCGTTTACCTTACCAGTCAGCTTGTTTTTGTCAAACTCCAGATGGCTGGGCAGGTTTGCCAAACCGGGGAACTGGAGATTTTCTTCTACGAGCTTCCGAGAGCGATCGCTGTCTCGCACGCCGATTTCCATACCGGGCTTGCACTGGAAGCTGGGAATGTCTACCACTCTGCCGTTAACGGTGACGTGGCCATGATTCACCAACTGACGCGCTGCTGGAATGGTGGGAGCCATGCCCATACGAAATACGGTGTTATCCAGCCGCATTTCCAGCAGTTGCAGCAGCGACTCGCCTGTGGAACCAGAGGCGCGACGAGCTTTACGAACATAGCGAAGCAGTTGACGCTCGGTAAGACCATAGTTGTACCGGAGCTTTTGCTTCTCTTCTAGACGGACGGCATACTCAGTCCGCTTTTTGCGGGCCTGACCGTGCTGTCCGGGGGGATATGCCCGCTTCGGGCTTTTGCGCGTCAGTCCGGGCAGTTCTCCCAGACGGCGCACTACTCTGAGGCGGGGACCTCGATATCGTGCCATTAGATTCCTCTCCGAAATGCTTTCCCAAAACTAACATTGTATCGCTTTATCTGCGAAGTGGAAAGATCAATTTGAAAGCACCTTGGAAGCAAAGAAAGAGAGAGAAACAGAGGGGGATTCGAGTGATTGGCGCTCTACCCGTCTCTCTCCGGCTACCCAAAATCAACTGGCATACAGAACACGCAGCAAGGTTCCGTGGGAACTGTAGACTATGGACTGAACGATTCAGCGCTGGAGTGGACGAGTATGCAACCGCTAATCATTGCCCACCGGGGCGCATCGGCAAATGCCAAGGAAAATACGCTGTCAGCGTTTGAGCGGGCGATCGCCTTTGGGGCAGACATGGTGGAGTTTGACGTGCGCCGCACCAAGGATCGGGTGCTGGTGATCTACCACGATGCCGAAGTGAATGAGAAGCCCATTCGCAAGCTGACCTACTCTGAACTGCACATCCTCGACCCCGACATTCCCACCCTGACAGAGGTCGTGGATCTGTGCAAAGGAAAAATCCGGCTTGATGTAGAGCTAAAAGAGGCCGGCTACGAAAAGCAGGTGATGGAAATCCTGAGGCCAGCCTTCGATGCTGAGTCGATGGTGGTTACCTCGTTTCACCCCTTTGCCATCCGCCGCATCAAGCAACACTACCCCGACGTTAAGGCGGGGTTTTTATTTGGTCATGGTACGGTTAAATTTTGCAAGTCGTTTCGGCTGAATGCGAAGTCGGTGCGCGATCGCGTCCGAGAAATGCGAGCCGATTTTATCGCCCCAAACTGGCAACTGCTGAGCCACAGCCTGCTGTCGCAGGTGGTAATGGGCGATCGCCCGGTTTGGGTGTGGACGGTGAACGATGAGCCGCTGATGACGGATTTGCTGGGCGATCGCCGGATTCAGGGCATCATTACCGACCGGCCCGATGTCGGAATGCAGATCCGCGCGGCCCATCCGGATGCAGTGTTGACAGGGCGGCTCTAGCGCGATGCCCGGATCATCAGCAAAAGTCCGGCAGCGAGTCCAAACAGGTTGGGAATCCAGGCCCCCAGCACGGGGGGCAGGGCCCCAGCCTGGGCGATCGCCCCAAAAATGAAGTACAGGATATAGTACGCAAAAATAATCAGAATACTGATGGCGAACCCGGTCGATCGCCCAGCCCGCCGCAGTTGCGACCCCAGCGTTGCCCCCACCAGCCCGAAGACAACGCAGACAAACGGCAGCGAGATCTTCTGCTGAATTCGCACCCTCAGTTCGCGAATTTTGCCCAGGTTGCCCGCTGGCTCGATGATCTTCAAATATTCCCGCGATTCGGCGATGTTCATTTCGCCATAGTCTTTGCTGCGCTGAGCCAGGTCAAGGGGCGATCGCGGCAGGGCAAGCTGCTGCTCTGTAAACCGCACAATATTCCGAAACGAGCCATCCGGCGACACCACATAAATTGTGCCGTTTTCAAAGTCCCAAGCGCTTTGCTGCGGATTCCACTGGGCCGACTCGGCACTCACAATCTGATTGAGTCCTTCCCGTGAAAAGTCGAGAATCGTCAGCCCCCGCATCCGCTTGCCGTCAAACTCCTTCGAGTAAAAAATCCGCGCCAGGGCGCTTTCGCGGCTGCCATCCGGCTGTTGAACCTGCTGAAACTCCTGATAGAGAATATTGCTCTCTCGATATTCCACCTGCTCCTGATTCAGCGCCGCCCGCAGCGTTGTCGAAGCCCGCAGATTTGCCGCAGGCACAATCGACTCGTTAAACGCAAACATCAGCCCCGTGATCAACAGGCAAAAAATCAGCGCAGGCATCATCAAGCGCTGGGTGCTAATGCCACAGCCTCGCAGCGCCACCAGTTCGCTATCGCTCGACAGCCGCCCGAAGGTCATCAGCGTGGAAAGCAGCGTCGCCATCGGCAGCCCATACACAATGAATTCGGGAAACTTGAGCAGCAGCACCTCGATGGCTTTGGCAACTGGTAGCCCCTTTTCAACCACCTGATTCACTAGATAAAACAGGCTATCCACCGATACCCCAATTGAGGTAAACGCCCCCACACCAAAGAGGAACGTTGGAAGCAATTCTGAAATGATGTACCGATCCATCACCGGAATCGGCAAAAGGCGCTGCCACCAAGGCTGGCGGGGCTGGTAGGGGCGAGTGAGAGTGGTCATAGGAAGGGGTGAGTTTGGCGCAGGAGAAGAAGGTGCAGGAAAGAAGGTGCAGGAGAAGAAGCTGATGGAGAATAGCCTGTTGCAGGATCGGGGAGTTGGAAGTGCTTCTGGAGCCGCTTCGCATCAGAGGGTTCAGGCTGTCCCCTCCCCACCCCGCCATACTCTACCCCGCTCAGGGCTGAAAGCTATCGCCCAGGTAATACTGCCGCACGAGGGGATTGGCGTAGAGTTCTTCGGTGCTGCCGGAGGCGAGGATTTCGCCATCGCGCATGATGTAGGCGCGATCGGTGATGGCGAGGGTTTCGCGGACGTTGTGGTCGGTGATGAGGATACCAATTTGGCGATCGCGCAGGGTGGCAATAATCTCCTGAATTTCGGCAACAGCGATCGGGTCAACGCCTGCAAACGGTTCATCCAATAAAAGAAACTGGGGCCCGTGGATGCCTGCGGCTAGGGCGCGGGCGATTTCGGTGCGGCGACGCTCTCCACCAGATACGCGGTTTCCGGGTGTCCCTGCAACGGTTTCCAGGCGAAATTCCTTGAGTAGCCCACGGAGCCGAGCCTCATGCTCTTCAGCGGGCACACCAGTTTGTTGAAATACAAGCAGGATGTTGTCACGCACGCTGAGGTTGCGGAAAATGCTTGGCTCTTGGGCCAAGTAGCCAACGCCCATCCTGGCGCGTTCCTGAATTGGCAACCGAGTAATTTCCTGATTGTCTAGCCAGACGCGGCCCTGGTCTGGGCGCTCGATTCCCGTTGCAATATAAAAGGTGGTCGTCTTGCCAGCCCCGTTTGGCCCCAGCAGCCCCACCACCTCGCCCTGCCCAACCGAAAGGCTGACGCGATTGACTACCTGCCGCCGCCCATAAGATTTATGAATGTTCTCTAAGACAATCTTCAACGGCGTACTCGCAGCAGATGGAATCAGCCAATGATCTTATCAAAGAAGCAGCGGCTCGGAAGACAGGAGCGCCTAGATCTACCCGAATGGGTTAGGGCGCATCCCAGTTCTGCAAGTTTGCCCTCATCCCCCAGCCCCTTCTCCCAAAAGGGATTTAGGGTGAGGGATAGGAAAGTGGGATACACTCAACGGGTGATCCGTCCGACCCAATGCGTGATACGCAAATCCAATTATTCTGGACTTTCGGGAAGCTTGAATTCTGGTTTGGGATTGAAATCGGGCGGAGCGGCGGGGTTGCTGCCCGTGGTGGGGTTGGGGTCGGGCACGATGTAGATGGCTTCGACCTGCTGCCCGCGATCGGGGAGGGCGAGGAAGCGTCCCTCGTCCACTAGGTACGTGACCACCTCGCCACGCAGGCTGTTGCCCTCTTGCAAGACATAGACATTGCCGCTGAGGACGATGCGGCGCTCGCGGCTGAAGTATTGCGCCTGCACGGCAGTCGCCTGAATCTGTCGGGCGGGGTAGGTGATGCGGACATTCCCCCGCGCCGTGATGACCCCAGTGACAGCGTTGGCTTCGGTAGTGTCTGCTTCGAGACGGAGGGGCTGGCCAGCCGGGGGCGGGGCCTGCGCGGTGGCAGCGTGGAAGGCGGCGGTGGGCAGCGTCAGGGCGATCGCCAACCCAGTGATCCACGTCTGTTTCGCCTGTTTCGCCTTCGGTTTTGCTTCCTGCGTTGCCCGACGTGCGCCTGCTGTGGCAGGGCTAAGAAAACGAGAGAAAACCATCATTTGGTTGCCCGGTGGTGAATTCTAAAGCCAGTGAAATCGAGCCGACAGCGTTCTGAACGGTCGTTGTGCCCCTGCAAAATATTAGCAATATTAGCGCCACGCCCCTCAGTTCGAGATCCGCAGAGTCCCAGCTTTTTAAGAAGAAAGACGCTAGAGCGCCTCAGAAGGTTCCTCAAACAAGTCCCTCGAACAAGTCCCTCGAACAAGTCCCTCACAAAACTTTCTGGAGACTTTTTAAGGGCGATCGCCCTTCTACACAAATACACGGAGCAGCGAAGCGACTTGGCTTGGCTGCTGCGCTATCTCACGGGGTGAATTGTAGGCAGGCAGGGGGCCTCGCAGCCTGGAGACGTGGAGAGCGATCGCCATAGCTCCGCCGCCTGCTCTGGCCCGCGCTGCTGCAAGTCCTCCAAGATCGCCGCGCTTTGGTGAACCAACTGCTCCACATCAACCCCGTCGTAGTCTGGTGTATAGCGCCCCAGTCGCCGCAGCCCCTCACCCAGCAGCATCGTCGCCCCACGCCCGTTGCCATTGCTGAGGTGATAGAGCGCCACAGCAATTTGCAGCACGCCCTGATAAAACGTCCGCTCTGGCTCCATTGCCTCCATCCAGATAGCCTCTAAGGTGTCATGACACTCATAAAATTGACGATGATTAAATTGCTCAACCCCATCCCAAAATTCTGCTTCAAGCATACTTTCCTTAACTAATTCACTGGATTAAATTCACTAGATAAATTAAATTGTCAACGGATCAACAGTAAAGCCTTCTCGATATGGAGGGGAAAATGCAGGGGCAATGGATGATGTAGCTGTTTCTAATACAAAATCTCTATGGTTAAACACTGGAGCACATTGCTTGAATGCGTGTAGCGCTTGCATCAGGGATAGACCTCCAAAATCATGATTGTTCTTCTCAGTGCGTTTATTTGTCGAGCAATCTATCTCTTGCGAAAAAGAGCCGTCCGTTCCCTATCCCCCCTGAGGGCATTGAAATCTGGGACACAACCAGATTAACTATGAGTGTTAAAAAGCACGGTTGAAAGACTCGCAAAATCTGATTTAAATCTGTTTATATTTCAAGGCCGTGTAGCTTGATTACATCACCCGGTTTAGATAGACAGAGTTCCAGCAATCCGTCGAGGATCTGAAGTGAATCTGAAGATTTATTTCTCCAGGTCTTATCTAAGATACTGTGTGGAGGTCGCTATGTTCGACAAAAAACTCAAGATTAATTCAAGATTTGGCAAGTATTGTTAGGCATGGTTAGGCATGTTTTTAATGGCGCGTTAAATCATCATTAAATCAGTATAGAAAGACACGCGAAGAAGCGCGAAGAAGCATGTGGAGTATGTGGAAGAGTTACTTAAACCAATCATTCAAATCATCCGTCAAAAGTGCTGGATTTGCGCTGCTGGCAGTTGGTTTACTTTCCGCTTGTTCTGGTGACGGTGGGACTCAGAGTAATGCCCCCCAGGGGCAAACGCAGGCCCAGGCGCAAGGTCAGGGGACTTTGCAGATTCGGGCCAACGGCGAAGGTCTTGTGCGTCGGGGGTTTGTGTCCAAGGATGGATGGGAGGTGTCTTTCGACCATGTGTATGTCAATCTAGCGGATATTACCGCTTATCAGACTGATCCCCCTTTTAATCCTGAAGGTGCAGACCCCATCCGGGCGCAACAGCAGGTGACGCTGCCGGGAGAAAAGACGGTTGACCTAGCGGCAGGCGATGACAATGCAGACCCGATTTTGGTGGGAGAGGTGGCGGCTCCCGCGGGTCGCTATAATGCGCTGTCGTGGCGAATGGCGAATGCCAAGGACGGCCCCGCCAAGGGCTATGCGCTGGTGATTGTGGGAACAGGCGTGAAAGATGGGCAAACGGTGAACTTTACGCTCAACCTGGATCGCGAGATGACGTTTACCTGTGGGGATTTTGTGGGCGATGCGCGTAAGGGCATCTTGGAGGCAAACGGCAGCGCCGACCTAGAGGCAACGTTCCACTTTGACCATTTGTTTGGGGATGGCGATGCTCCAGCAGACGACGAACTCAACACGGGGGCGCTGGGCTTTGGGCCGATTGCCGCGCTGGCTCAGAATGGGCGGGTGAGTGCCGACTTGAAAACCCTGGACACAAGTTTGTCTAAGGAAAACCGCGACTTGCTAAACAGCATCCTGCCCTCGCTGGGGCATGTGGGCGAGGGTCACTGTCGCCAGTCTTAGCTCTTAGTCTGCACTGAGTCTGCTTGGTCTTCGCGTGTGCGTCCTGAGATTTGGAGCGATTTGGGAACGGTTCAGGAACATCCAGATTGAGATCTGACCGGGTGAACTCTGGTTCCTTAAGTCTGATTTGGGTGTCGTTCGTTGAGTGTTTTGTTGAGCGTCCTGTTGAGCGTTCTGTTGAGTGAGCTAAAATTGGGCATTTTACGGCGAGGTTTGAGTATGGATTACCAGGGAGCGCAGGGGGTGGGGCGCTTTTTGAAACGCTGTTTAAGCTGTTTAAGACGGTTTGGGACGCGGCTTGCCCTGCGGTCTGGGGTGCTGCGATTTGGGCTGCTGGCGATCGCCACGGGAATCACCATCGCCAACCTGTCTGCACCGGCCCACGCCCACGGGGTTGATATTACCTATCAGGAGACGCGGGCGATCGCCCTGGAAGCTCGCTACGACGGTGGACAGCCCATGTCTGGGGCCCAGGTTGCGGTCTTCTCGCCCGCCGATCCGCAAACCCCCTGGCTGCGGGGCACGGCCGATGAATCCGGTCGCTTTCTCTTTGCGCCTGACCCGGCCCAACCCGGCAACTGGGAGGTGCAGGTGCGGCAGGCAGGGCATGGCGAAATTTTGGTGATTCCGGTAGGGGGCGGTGCGGCAGCGGGCGCTGGTGAACCTGCGTCCGCTGCCACCAGTTCCTCTGAAACCAGTTCCTCTGCAATCAGTCCCCCAGGATCGCGCTCCGGCGGCGGGCTAAATCCAATTCAGAGGTTCGTTATGGCGGCTTCGGTGATTTGGGGCTGCGTAGGAACGGCGCTGTTTTTCTCTCGACGACCCAAGGCTCACAATGCACATACCTGATGGCATTCTCCCCGCGCCCGTCTGCATTGGAGGCTATGCATTGGCGGCCCCGCTGCTGGGTTATGCGCTGCGGAAAATTAACCGAATGCCAGACGTGACGGAGCAAATCCCCAAGGCATCACTGCTGACGGCAGCCTTTTTCATCGCGTCGTCCATCCACATTCCGATCCCGCCAGCAAGTGTGCATCTGGTGCTGAACGGGCTGCTGGGCGCGGTGTTGGGCTATTTTGCAGTGCCTGCGATCGCCATTGGGCTATTTCTGCAAGCGGTCATGTTTGGGCACGGCGGCCTGACGACGCTGGGCGTTAACACCGTGCTAATGGGCTTTCCAGCGCTGGTGGCAGCGTGGGTGTTTCGGCTGCGCCATCGGTTTGGGCGGCTGGGGGCGAGGCGAGCAGATCTCCTGTTTGCGTTTTTGGCAGGGGCGATTGGGCTAGGGTTGGCAGCGCTGATTTTCTTTGGGCTGATTTTGGCGACGATTCCCGGTGGACTGGATGCTCAGGCAGAGCGGGTCGCCGTCTACGGACTCGTCGCGTCGCATGTTCCGCTGGCGCTGATTGAGGGCGTGTTTACGGCAATGCTGGTAGGCTTTTTGCGGCGGGTCAAGCCAGAATTGTTGCAAGACCCGACTCGATCTGACCCGTCGGCGTTGCAGCCAGCCAGCCAGCCCTCAAAAAAATCGACGGGCGGGAGGGCTGCATGAGGCTGGTGATGGATGAGTTTGCCCATCTCGACTCGCCGATCCACCGTTGGGAGCCGCGCTGCAAACTGCTGGGGCTGGTGACGCTGATGTTTGCCTTTGCGTTTGTAGAGCGGGGTTGGCTGGTGCCCGTGGTGCTGGCGATCGCCCTCTCGCTCTACGGGCTGGCGCGGCTGCCCCTCTCGTTTCTGCGATCGCGCCTCCGCTATCCGGGCTATTTTCTGCTGGGCGTGGTGGCGCTGCTGCCGTTCTGTTCGGGACAGACCGTCCTGTGGCAACTGGGGCCCGTGGCGCTGCGTCAGGAAGGGCTGTCTGCCATGCTGCTGGTTGCGGGGCGATTTTTGGCCATCGTCACGACGGGCTTTATTTTGCTGGGCACAACGCCGTTTCTGACGCTGGTGGCTGCGCTGCGATCGCTCGGGCTGCCGCCGGTGCTGGCCGACATGACCCTGCTGACCTATCGCTACTTATTTGACCTAGCCGAAACCCTGGCTACCATGAAACTGGCCATGCGGCTGCGCGGCTTTGGGCAAGTCCCATCGGGCGATCGCCATCGGGGTTTCTCCATCCCCTTTCTGCCCCGGCGAACCGATCTGGGTAATTTATCCGCTCTGGCAGGAACCTTACTCATCCGCAGCTATGAACAGTCTGAGCGCGTCTACAAAGCCATGCGGCTGCGCGGCTACGGCTATACGCCCCGATCCGGCGCTGCACCTGTTGCCCACCCAAAAACGCCGTTTTCCAACCTCGGTCTGGCTAGCGTGATGGGGCTGGCGGGCGCGGTTGGTCTGGCGATCGCCCTTCTGGGGCTAGGATTCGTCCCTGTCTCCTCCGGCGTTCCGCAACTCACCCATCTCCTATCGTTTCGCTAGTTCGCTGCTTCATGTCTCACGCGCTAATCCTGACTCAATGACCCAAACCGACCTCCGCCCAACCTGCTCTGACCCTGTTTGCGCCCCGATTCCCGATGCGCTGACCGTGGCAAATCTTACCTTTGCCTATCCCGGACAGCCCTGCACACTGCAAGACGTATCGCTGCAAATCGCAGACGGCGAACGGGTCGGCATCATCGGCCACAACGGCTGCGGCAAGACGACGCTGTTCACCCTGATGTGTGGGGTGCTGCGCCCTGACGCAGGCGAGATTTTCCTGTTTGGAGAACCCGTGCGGGCCGGACATTTTCATCCAGACGTGGGGCTACTGTTTCAATCGCCTAACGATCAGCTTTTCTCGGCATCGGTGTGGGATGATGTCGCCTTTGGCCCACAGAATATGGGCCTGTCGCCCGAAGAGGTGGCCCAGCGAGTGCAAGAGGCGCTGATACTGACGGGTACGGCCGACCTCGCAGCGCGACCGCCGCACCACCTGTCGGGCGGGCAAAAGCAGATGGTGGCGATCGCCGGAATTTTGGCCATGCGTCCCCGCGTGGTGCTGTATGACGAACCCTCTGCCAGCCTGGATCTCCGTACCCGTCGCCGCCTGATCCAATTTTTGCAGCGTGCGCCCCAGACCTTGCTGATTGCGTCCCACGATCTGGAACTGGTGCTGGAAGTGTGCGATCGCGTGATTTTGCTAGACGAAGGGCGCATCATTGCCGACGGCGACCCGCGCCAGATCATGGGCGATCAGGAACTCATGGAAGCGCATGGTCTCGAAAAACCCCACTCCTTGATGCCCCACCTCCTGCCACACCACGACTAATCTTGCAGATCTCATTTCCCAGATTACTTTCAGCGAAGTCGCACATAAACGCACATCAAATCGCTGAAAATTGTTGAAGCCTCTGCAACCTCCCGAACTGGCAATCCAAAGACGGGCGATCTAAAACCAGGCGCTCCAAAACCAGGCAACCCCAAATCGCTAATCTAAAACCCCCAATCTAAAATCCCCAATCTAAAATCCAAAACCAATCCCAAAAACTCATTCCCCCGCGGAAGCGTTGAGCATGATGCTGCGATAGTGAGATTCGACCGAGTGGTGCTGCGATCGCCCGGTTTCTGGATTCAGCGGCTGCTGTCGCAATGCTCGGTACAGCGCGTGGGTGTCCACCGTTTGCACCTGGCCCCCTGCCACCCGTAGCCGCCCCTGCACCCACACCGCATCGACAACCTGCGTCGGTCGTCCCAATACCAAAAGCTGGAGCGGGTTGGTGCGCGGCAGCATCGAAGGATGGTCGAGGTTGTAAAGTACTAGGTCAGCGTCCATTCCAGGAGTAAGGCTGCCCGTGCGATCGCCCAGATTCACGCCCTTCGCGCCACCGACCGTCGCCAGGTGCAGCGCCCGCTCTGGTGTTAGCCAATGTTCGTAATCGCTGTCGGAAACTGTATGCAAAATCGTACCCAGCTTGATCGCCTCCAGCAGGTTTTGGGCATCGTTGCTGGCGGCTCCGTCACAGCCAAAGGATACATTTAGCCCCGCCTGCAAACACTTGAGAATGGGAGCTACACCGCTCCCCAGGCGCAAATTGCTGACGGGGTTATGCACCAGCGTCGCCCCCGTGGAAGCCAGCAGCGAAATGTCAGCCTCGTTAATCCACACGCCGTGAGCCAAAGAGGTGCGCGGCCCCAGACAGCCTAGATTATAGAGATGCTGCACCGCGCTAATTCCATAGCGCTCCTGGGCAAGACGATGCTGCGTGCGGGTTTCGAGCAAATGAGTATGGTAACAAAGCTGATGGCGATCGCCCAGTTCAGCACAGCCCGTCAGCAGTTCGTCCGAGCAGCGATGGAAACCCGTCGGCCCTAGCCCGATGTAAATGCCCTCCTCGGGAGCATGAAACTCGTCAATCAGCGTCTCCATCAGCGCCAGCCACTCCGCCGCAGACCGGGACGAAGCAGACTGCGGCAACAGGCAGCCCTTTGGAAAGCCCGACGCAAAAGGCAAATCCTGAATCAGCGGCGCAATCACGGCGCGAATGCCCACCTCCCGATAGCCGCGTACCAGCGCTTCTACCGTCTCCCGCTCCTGCCCCGGAATTAGATACGCATGATCCATCAGGCAAGTGCCGCCCGACAGCAGCGTATCCACCGCCGTACTCACTGCGCCCCAGTAGAACTGCTCCAACTGCCGTGGCGTGGAGTCAAACACGTTTGCCAGCCACAGTTCTAGCGGCAACTGAGGAATCAGCCCCCGCTGCCACACCTGAGAAGAGTGAGTATGTCCATTCACAAAACCAGGGAGCAATAACTTATCCTCACCTGGAATGACTTGCTGATCCGGATCGTCTGGCAGAGTGAAAGCGGGCGCAACAGCCTGGATTTTCTGATCAGTTAGTAAAACGTCAACTGACTTTAGAGCAAGATTCTGATAAGCAAGGACATTACGAATGAGAGTTTTCATAGCAGGAATCTGAGTTTTTACGGTTAGGGATTAAAACTGGATACCACGGAAGCCTGCTGTCAACTCGTTTCATTAAAATTAGGATCTACGCAGTTGGACGATCGCAGTTGGACGATCGCAGTTGGACGATCGCAGTTGGACGATTTCTTGCGGGCTGCACCTGTGAGAAATTGCCCAAAACTCAGAAAAGTTATCGCAAGTGCGTAACTCATGAAAATAAAAAAGAGGTCAAACTTGGTATCTGACCTCAACACTTTTAGCATTCAAAGTTCCAGCTTAGCTAATACCAATTTGATCAAAGAACCTTGCTAGGCATTGCTTTAAAACTTTCTAGGTCGGTGATTGCCCTGAGTCGATCCCCCTGAATCCCCCTTGAAAAGGGGGACTTCCGGA
>NZ_DVEA01000057.1:0-4842 GCF_015295965.1 Thermoleptolyngbya sp. M55_K2018_002 | reverse complement strand
AGCCGTGTCGCCTGCGCGGATTTCGCCCGTCAGCATTCCCTCCGCCAGCGCGTCCTCCAGCAGGCGGGTGACGGCTCGGCGCATGGGTCGCGCTCCGTAGGCAGGGTCATAGCCCTCCGCCAGCAGCCGCTCTTTGACGGCATCGGTGACGATGAGCGCCATGCCCTGTTCGCTGAGACGCTGATTCACCTCGCGGATCATCAGGTCGGCCACCTGCGTCACCTCGTCGCGAGTGAGCGGGCGGAAGACGATGATTTCGTCCAATCGGTTCAGCAACTCAGGCCGGAAGGACTGCTTTAGCTCGTCGTTGATGCGATCGCGCATCCGGGTATACTGCGAGTCGCCTTCGCCCAGATCAAAGCCCAGCCCGCTGCCGCCTTTTTGGATGGCGCGAGAGCCGATGTTGGAGGTGAAGATGATCAGCGTGTTCTTAAAGCTGACCGTGCGCCCCTTAGAATCCGTCAGGCGACCGTCTTCCAGTAGTTGCAGCAGGATGTTAAACACGTCGGGATGGGCCTTTTCGATTTCATCGAACAGCACCACCGTATAGGGCTTGCGGCGGACGGCTTCCGTCAGTTGACCGCCTTCGTCGTAGCCCACGTAGCCTGGGGGCGAACCGACCAGCTTCGACACCGTATGCGGCTCCATAAATTCCGACATATCCAGTCGGATCATCGCCTCCTCTGACCCGAAGATGGCCGCCGCCAGCGCCTTGGTTAGCTCTGTCTTGCCCACGCCCGTCGGCCCAGAGAAGAACAGGCTGGCGATGGGCCGATCCAGATCCTTCAGCCCCACGCGCGATCGCCGGATGGCCCGTGCAGCGGCCTTCACCGCCTCATCTTGCCCAATCACCCGCTCGTGCAGGCGCTCCTCCAGATGCAGCAGCGAGATCGATTCCGATTCCGTTAGCTTGTTTACCGGAACGCCTGTCCAGGATTCGACCACCTGGGCGATGTCTTCGGCGGTGACTGTAGGAGGAAGAGAGGAAGAGAGGGCGAGAGGAGACGGCTCTATTGTCTCCATAGCCTGATCCCGGACACCTGCACCCTGCCCCCTGATCTGTGACTCTAGCTCGCGCTGGCGATCGCGCAGTTGGGTGGCTTTGTCAAAGTCCTGCTCCTGCACGGCAGCGTTTTTCTCAGCAAGGACGCGGCGTAGCTCCTGCTTTAGTTCCCGCGTAGGAGCCTGGGCCGAATAACGGAAGCGGACACGGGAGCCAGCCTCGTCGATCAGGTCGATGGCTTTGTCCGGCAGGAAGCGATCGGTAATGTAGCGATCGCTCAGGGTGGCCGCTGCGACCAGCGCTTCGTCCGAAATCAGCAGGTTGTGGTGCTGCTCATAACGCTGGCGCAGACCCCGCAAAATCTCCACCGTTTCCAGCACTGTTGGCGGTTCCACCATCACGGGCTGAAAGCGGCGTTCGAGCGCAGCGTCCCGCTCGATATGCTTGCGATATTCGTCTAGCGTGGTGGCTCCGATGCACTGCAACTCGCCCCGCGCTAGGGCAGGCTTCAGTAGGTTGGCTGCGTCCATGCCGCCCTCTAGCGAACCTGCGCCCACCAGGGTATGAATTTCATCGATCACCAGGATGACGTTTCCTGCCTCGCGCACCTCCTGCATGATTTGCTTGAGGCGTTCTTCAAAGTCGCCCCGGAAGCGAGTTCCTGCCAGCAGCGTGCCCATGTCGAGGCTAATCACTTGGCGCTCTAGCAGCAGGTCAGGCACGTCCTGATTCACGATGCGCTGGGCCAGCCCTTCGGCGATCGCCGTTTTGCCCACACCTGGCTCCCCAATTAGCACCGGATTATTCTTGCTGCGGCGACCGAGAATTTGCACCACCCGCTCCACTTCTTTTTGGCGGCCCACCATCGGGTCGAGCTTGCCCTCGGCGGCTAGCTCTGTCAGGTTGGTGCCAAACTCTTGCAGCATTTTGGGCTTGCGGCTGTTGCGGCTGTTGCGCTTGGCGTTGCCGCCGATGGGCACTTCGGCCACTTCGCCCACAGCGCGAATCACCCTGGTTCGCAGTTGATCCAAATTGACACCCAGGTTTTCTAGCACCTTCGCAGCGACGCTTTCCTGTTCCTGGGCCAGGCTCAGCAGCAGATGCTCAGTCCCCACATGGCGCTGGTCGAGGCGGCGAGACTCCTGAAACGCTTGCTCAAAGACTCGTTTTGACTTGGGGGTAAAGGGAATTTCGGGCGGTACGAAGCCAGACCCGCGCCCAATAATATTTTCGACCTCGTGGCGGGCGGCCTCCACGGTCACGCCCAAATCGGTCAGCACGTCTGCTGCAATGTGGTCTTTTACCAGCAGTAGCCCCAGCAGGATTTGCTCTGTGCCAACGAAGTTGTGTCCCAGCCGACGAGCTTCTTCCTGGGCTGCCATCACCACGGCGATCGCTTTTTCAGTGAAATACTCAAACATCCTCAGAACCTTGAATGAGGTTTGCCCGGTTTGCCAACTGGCTCCCCGTCAGAAGCACATGCCGCGAGTATTCAGCGGTTCATGCAGTCCCAATACTGGTGCATATGAATTTTTATGTACTCCGTAGTTCCAATGTATCCGCATTTCCGCCTCGACAGCAGGGAGGATAACCGTATCTACCCGGAGGAGTAAGGGGAGTTAAGGAGTTGCTTGCCCTGAAATGCGATGCCCAGCGGTTGGGATATTTGGGACTTTTTTGGAACTATTCAACCTTGTGAATCGTACTGAAGTAAAAGGGGGCAAAAAACCTCCCTTTGGATAGAAATCGGGTGCGGTAGACCGTCCGTGGCGCGGTGCGGTCTGGGTTCGGTCTGCGGAAAACCCATCCAATTTGGGCAACATTCCACACCTGCAAAACCCTCGTCATGCCTGGGCTAGGGCTGGATACTGTTATTCATTCACGATTCATGTGCGAGTTGCGATCGCCCAGGACGGGGCCCAACGCTCGACATCTCCAATTCTGTCCGCTGACTTTTTCTGGTATCCCTGACATCTTTTCTCCTACATGTCTCTGAGGTTCTCATCATGTTCCAACCCACCCATCTACTGGTTTCGCGCTCTCGCAAAACTCCTGTCCAACTCATGCCCAGCGCCAATGGGCTGATGCTGCTTACCGAGACGGAATTTAACGCCGGAACAGAGGCAGCGTTTGAAATGCGCCCTCGTCTGGGGATCTTTTGCAAAGGTGTGCCCTTGGTGGGCTATAGCCTGCAACCCATGCCTGCGTCTGTGCCTGCTGCGCCCAGCGCGTCTGCGGTTAGCCCCGCCTGCTAGGGATAGCAATCGGATCGATTCTGGATTTTGGATTTGCGATTTTGGATTGCCAGCAAAGCGCCTGCGGGGCTGTCAGCAATTTCATTCGTAGCTCCGGCCAGGAGAATTAACATCGGGGCATGGACTAAGCTTGACTGGCTGGGTCGATCTTTCATAGACTATGCCAACCCAAAGCCCCCTAAAGTGTGCGCTGTGAGCAATATGCCTGTGATGCCACCGCAAGCTGGATTTTCCCTAGTTCCTCTGCTGCTTGGACTGCTGGTTGGGACGGGGGCGATTCCCGCAGGGAGCGCTTCGCGAATCGCCCAAACCCCGGCTCCAGAGGTTTCCCCAGAGACTACGCCGGATGCCGCACCAGAATTGCCGTCGGAATCGTCACCCGATCTACCGCCCGATCTGCCCCCCGACGACCCCCAGGCCCAGGCCTCCGTCAGCGGCGCGGTCGTCTCGCTCCAGCGCAGCGCCCTCCCACCCAATGCCATTCTCAGCGTGCAACTGCTGGATCTGACACGGGCCAGTGCGTCTACTGTGGTGCTAGCAGAGCAGACGATTCGCACCAACGGGCGACAGATGCCGCTGAATTTTGAAATTCTCTACGACCCGGCGCTGATTCAGGACAATCATCGCTACGCCGTTCGCGCCCGCGTTCTGATCAACGGGGCGATCGCCCTGGCCAGTCCCCAGACCTATCCCGTCATCACCGGGGGCAATCCGAGTCGGGTCGAGGTGCGGGTAGAGCCAGTAAGGTGAGGGAAAAGGGAAGAACGAAGAACGAAGAAGGAAAACCGAAACCTCTTCGTTCTTCCCTCTTCATTCTTCCTTCTTCGTTCTTCCTTTTTTCACTACGTGTTCATCCGCTCGTAGATTGCCGAAGCCGAGGGCGAGTAGCGCGTCAGGTAGGAGAAGATCCAGAACTTGATGCAGGAATCAATAAACACGGGCACTGTGGCGATAAAGCCGTTGATAAAGACCTTGCTTTCGGGTAGCCCAAAGTGACGAAACACGCCTTCGAGGATGACTTCCCAGCCCTCAGCAGAGTGGAACCCGACGAAAATATCGGTGACCAGGATAAACAGGAACACTTTCGCGGGGTCGCTGAGGGTGAGGAAGGTGCGGTTGGTAAAGTTGCCCAATAGCCGGAGGCGATCGCGCCCAAAGTAGACCAGCCCCACCAGCACCAAAACCGAGGTTAGGTCGGCCAGCACGTTTTTGAGGCCGTCAAGCTGCTTTTCGCGGGCTTCGCGCCATAGCTCGACGGCTTTTTCTTGCAGCGCCTGTTCATATTCGCGGGCTTCCTTCTCGAGATCGGTGCGGAATTCGGGCGAGTTGGGCAGGTCAGTCGTCACAATGATGCCGCGCGATGGGCTGCCGTGGGCCATCCCTGGAGCTATGCTGGGCCCTGAAGCTATGCCGGGCGATCGCCCATCCAGCAGAGGGGCCGCCTCGGTCGGTAGGCTATTGGGGGAAGCAGCCAACAGGCCGACAGAAGAGCGCGTCAGGGTTTTATTTTCAAGCGCCTGGTTGAAAAAGGAGCGTTTGCGCTGCCAAAAGCTGCCCTGCGAGGGTTCTGCGGCGGGCGGCTGA
>NZ_DVEA01000277.1:0-4862 GCF_015295965.1 Thermoleptolyngbya sp. M55_K2018_002 | reverse complement strand
CCCCTGCCGATCAGCCCATAGTTGCCGCTGCACCGTCCCAAGCGACGCTGCCCGATGGCAAGTATCCTGTGCAGCAAGCCAGCTACAACGACCTAGAAGGCGACTATACGCTGATGCTGCTGAATACACCGCCAGGAACCTCTTCAGTGTTCCAATCTGCCGACCTGCCGATGGCGCGGCTGACGGATGAAGAAATCAGCGCTGGCGAAAAGAGCTACCTCAAGGTCGAAAACGGGCAGCCCTCGCTGCACCTGACGGAAGACTTTCGGATTGAGTATGTCCACAACGTCACCGAGACCCAGGTGAATCCGCAGACTGGGCGGCAGGAAGTGGTTGTGGTGCGCCAGGAGCCAAGCTTCTGGTCGCCCTTTGCT
The DNA here is from genome assembly GCF_015295965.1 of Thermoleptolyngbya sp. M55_K2018_002. Taxonomy (NCBI): domain Bacteria; kingdom Bacillati; phylum Cyanobacteriota; class Cyanophyceae; order Oculatellales; family Oculatellaceae; genus Thermoleptolyngbya; species Thermoleptolyngbya sp. M55_K2018_002. Next base: position 4,488 of record NZ_DVEA01000277.1, on the reverse strand, counting down.
GGAGCGCTGGCAGGTCAAGCCCTGGGTAGTCTGCTGTTTACGCCGCATTACTACTTCCCGCCTGTCTATGTCCCCGGTCGCGTGATGACGGGCTACGGCGGCTACGGTCGCACCTACGGGCAAGCGGTTGAGCACTATCAGGCCCAAAACAAGACTGTGCCCAATGCGGTGCGTAATCGCCAGCTTCGCACGTCGGGGCAACTGCGAGTGCCCACCACAGCCCGCCCGGCGACCGCTCGACCCAAGACGACGGTGAATCGTCCCAGCGGCTCTGGGTTTGGCTCCACCAACCTGCGCCCGAATACGGCTCCCCGCCCGAAGACCACAGTGCGCCCCGGCGGTGGCTTTGGCAGCGTGCGTCCGCGTGCCTCCTTGGGTGGCGGAATGCGGGGCGGCGGGTTCCGTCGTCGCTAGGCTGAGCAGATAGTTTTGATTGGATTTTGATTGGATATAAAACCGGAGGGGGCGATCGCTCCCCCTTTGACAGAGGGCGGCGAGCGATCGCGCAGATCGTCGCCGCCACTGGATTGCAGAGTTCAGCTTTTGAACTTTTCCACAATTCGGCGCATCGCCTCGTTCACGTTCTCGCGGCTATTGAAGGCGGAAATGCGGAAGTAGCCCTCGCCTGCCGCACCAAAGCCTGAACCTGGCGTGCCGACGACGTTGCAGGTGTGCAGCAGCTTGTCAAAGAAATCCCAGCTTGACAAACCGTGGGGCGTTTTCACCCAGACATAGGGCGCATTTACGCCGCCATAAACCTGAATTCCAGCATTCGTCAACTGTTCCCGAATAATGCGGGCGTTTTCCATATAAAAGTCGATCAGAGCGCGGGTTTGAGCCTTACCTTCGGGCGAATAGACTGCCTCTGCGCCGCGCTGCACGACGTAGGACACACCGTTGAACTTGGTGGACTGGCGACGGTTCCACAGTCCCCATAGCTCCACGTCAGAACCGTCAGCCGCCTTGCCCTTTAGGGATTTGGGAACAACGGTGAGGGCGCAGCGAGTGCCCGTAAAGCCTGCATTTTTGGAAAAGGAGCGAAACTCAATGGCACACTCCCGCGCTCCTTCGATTTCATAAATGGAATGCGGCAGGGACGGATCGGTGATAAAGGCTTCGTAGGCCGCGTCAAACAGGATGATCGAGCCGTGGGCGCGGGCATAGTTTACCCAGTCGGTCAGGTGTTCTTTGGTCGCCGTTGCGCCTGTGGGGTTGTTGGGAAAGCAAAGGTAGATCAGGTCTACTTTTTGGCTAGGAATCTCGGCGGTGAAGTTGTTCTCGGCGCGGATGGGCAAGTACACCAGGCCGTTGTATTCGCCGCGCTCGTTGGCATCGCCCGTGTGTCCTGCCATAACGTTGGTATCGACGTAGACCGGATACACGGGGTCAGTGACGGCAATCGTGTTATTGCTGCCAAAGATGTCCAAAATATTGCCACAGTCGCACTTGGAGCCATCGGAGACAAAGATTTCGTCGGCGCTGATGTCGCAGCCGCGTGCCTGAAAATCATGGGTGGCGATCGCCTCTCGCAGCCAGCTATACCCTTGCTCTGGCCCATAGCCCTTGAACGTCGCGCGATCGCCCATGTCTTCTACGGCTTTGATCATTGCCGTGCGGCAGGCTTCGGGCAGCGGTTCGGTCACGTCGCCAATGCCCAGCCGGATAATCGGCGCGTCGGGATTTGCCGCCGCAAAGGCATTCACCCGCCGCCCAATTTCAGGAAACAGGTAGCCTGCCTTAAGCTTCAAATAGTTGTCGTTGATGGTCGCCATAGTTCCTTGGGTCTAGTTTCTTGCGTCTAGTTTGTTGCGTTTCTTGCGTCTGAGGAATCGTCTCAATCATTTAAGCCTCAATCCAGCTTACGGCAAAGGCCGGGTGCTAGTGTGATTTTGGGTTTTAGATTTTGGGTTTTAGCTTGCCAGGTCTTTTGCTGCATGGCTTCTAGCGATTTTATTGGTAGCGCCGGGGGGATTTGAGATACGCTGTGCTAGAGCGATTTCTACGAAAGGCAAGGGTGCAGAAAAGTGTGATTAAGAGTCCGTTGCGGTATCCAGGTGGCAAGTCGAGGGCGATCGCCCAGATTTTGCCGCTGCTGCCAGAGCGCATTGCCGAATTTCGAGAACCGTTTGTCGGCGGTGGCTCGGTGTTTCTGGCGGCCCAGCAGCAGTTGCGTAAAGCGCCTCACCTGTTCTGGATCAATGATCTGAACCGCGACCTCGTTTGCTTCTGGAAAACTGCCCGCGATCAGAACGAGGCGCTGGTCGAAAAAGTGTCCTGGTTGCGTTCCAGTTTTCCAACCGGGCGTGAACTGTACGCATTCCTGCTGGATGAACAAAACAGTTCAACGGATTTCGATCGTGCTGTTCGCTTTTTTGTGATGAACCGCATCACGTTTTCGGGTGTAATGGATTCTGGCGGCTATTCGCAGCAGGCCTACGAGCGGCGCTTTACCGAGTCGGCGATCGCCCGCCTTGCCAGACTTCCCGCCTTACTTTCAGGCGTACAGATTACGCATGGCGACTATGCAGAGCTGCTGCAAAAGCCTGACGAAGACGTGTTTATCTTCCTCGATCCGCCCTACTTATCTGCCACGCATTCTAAGCTATACGGAGTGAAAGGCAACTTGCACACGGCCTTCGACCATGCGCGATTTGCCGCCGCGATGCAGCGCTGTCCCCATCGCTGGCTGATCACCTACGACGACTCGCCAGAGGTGCGGCAATTGTTTCGGTTTGCAACCATTGTGGAATGGGAGCTGCAATACGGCATGAATAACTACAAGCAGGCGATCGCCGCCAGGGGTAAGGAGTTGTTTATCAAAAATTACTGAACTAAACCTAAAAAATCACTCCAAAAATCACTCCACTGAGCGATAGGCAAACTATCCGGACGGAGCATCAGCCTACAGCGATAGATCTATTACCATAGTCGCAGATTGGCGAAAGGCTGGAGTTCCATGTTCACATCCCTGGTTTGTAAATCTCGGACACGCTTTGCGATAGCATCTACCTTACTTGCCGCAGCGCTGCTGGCGGGATGTGGTTCTGCACCTTGGCTGTCCTCTGCGCCCGTAGAGTCGCCCGCAGCGTCGCCCGCAGCGTCGCCCAGTCCCTCTGAACCCAGTGGCGGGGCGATCGCCCAGTCTCCGGCTGCCACGCTGGACACCACGATCGTTCCTGGCGAACGCTTTGGCCCCGTAACGAAAAACACGACCCGCCAGGATCTGGCCGCGCAGTTTGGCGAGGCCAACCTAGAAGATAAAGAAATTGGCATGGGCGAAGGCGAAACCGAACTGGGAACCGTCGTAAACCTTGGCCCAGAACGTTCCTTCACTATCATTTGGGGCAACCCAGAACGCACCGAAGCCGCTGCTGTAATGAATCCTGGCCCGGCTTGGCAAACACCAGAAGGAATTGGGGTGGGAACCTCGTTTGCAGAGCTACAGCAAACGCTGGGCCCCTTCAAGTTCTACGGATTTGATTGGGACTATGGCGGCACGGTTCTGCTAGAAGGAACCGAACTACGGGACTACTATGGGCTATTGGTGATGCGGCTACACATGGATGATGCAGCCCGCACCCAGTCCGCTTCCGACTATCAGGCGCTGATTGGCGATGAACTGTTTGAGTCCAGCAATCCCCACGCCCAAAAGCTAAACCTGACAGTCGGCGAATTACTGGTTTCTTTGCGCGAAACGAATAACTAGTGCGCCCAAATCTGGTGGGGTCATCGGCGTGGGCGATCGCCCCATCGGGTGATTTCTAGAAAACTCCGCCCAAATCAAGCCAGGAACCCTTGACAGATAAATTCAAAACAGTAACAATAGATACAGAAAATAAATCGTTCATCTCTTCCCGCTGTCAGCTTCAATCAGCCTAATCGCTCGAAGCCTGATGGCTCAGAAGAGACGGAAGTAGGGAGCAATCCCGAAGGAACGCGCCTCACCCTTACCCTTCAAAAAGAGAGGCGAATCCTATGAAACTCACCTATCGTGGCGTAACCTACAACTACGATCCCCAACCCCTGAACCTGAACAACAGCCACCCAACCACCACTGAACTGAAGTTCCGGGGCAACGAATATCAGACCAATCAGCCCGTTGCAACTGGCGCAGGGGCAACTGACGCAGTGGCGACCGTTCCTGCCGCTGCACCCGTAGCCCAGCCCGCAGCCCCCGTTTCCATCGAAGAGAGAGCGCGGGAACTGATGATGAATCACCACAAGCTGGTGAAGCGCCGCCAGCAAGCGATGCTGACCCGTTTAGCGGCCAACGTCGGGCTAGATGCCGGAACCACCAGCCAATACTGGGGACACATTCAAGGCAAGGTGCAGCCCGGTTTCTGGGACAGCTACGACCGCAGCCACGCCAGCATCAGCTAGGGTCATAGCGGGTTCTCATCTGCTTCCCATCTCCGCTCCACCAGTTTCCCGAACATTTCCTAAAAGTTAGCTGGTTGCAGGCACTCCCATCGGGGGGTGCCTTTTCTT
>NZ_DVEA01000440.1:0-4893 GCF_015295965.1 Thermoleptolyngbya sp. M55_K2018_002 | reverse complement strand
CGAAGAGGGAAGAAGTTCTGTTTTTCGTTTTTCCCGTGAAGTTCCGTTTTTCGTGGGAATGATTCAGAACTTTGTGTGTCCCAGGTCTGGAAACTAGAAATCAAGGGGTTCAGCCCTGTCATCTGCGTTTTTCTGACCACTCCCTTTTTCGTTCTTCGTTCTTCGTTTTTCGTTTTTTCTATCTCTCACCCCGTCACTCCCAATCCCCTCCTCCCATATCCTCACCACCTCGTCGGCCCCGCCGCTGACGAGGCTTTTTCCGTCTGGGCTAAAGACAAGAGCAGCGATCGCCCAGGCTCCGCGCAAGGCAGTGGATCGATGGGCAACGGTCAGGCCAATCTCAGGATGGCGCGTGAGGGGCCAGAGCTTGATCGTGTTGTCGTCACTGCCGCTGGCCAGGAGGGTTCCCTGGGGGCTGAGGGCAAGGGTGGTGATGGTGTCTTTGTGGGCGACGATGGGGCGCGTCTGGGCCATGCGGTTGAGGTCCCAAAATCGCAGCGTCTTGTCGGCTCCGGCACTGATCAGGCTTTGCCAGTCGGCGGTGATCGCCAGCGAGGTAATGCGGTCGGTATGGGCCCGCAGCGTGCCGATCAGTGCGTCGGTTCGCAGGTTCCACAGACGGATGGTGTTGTCGTAGCTGGCGCTGATTAGCGTGTGCCCGTCGGGGCTGAGGAGCAGGGCGCTAATGCGATCGCGGTGCTTACCCAGGCTGGCAATTTGCTCACCCGTTTCCAAATTCCACAGGTTGATGCGCCCATCGCCGCCGCCCGTGGCGAACAGGGGTGCGTGCTGGCTAAGGGCGATCGCCGACACCAGCCAGTCGTGCCCGTCAATCGTCCGCATCAGCTTTTGGGTGGCCATGTCCCACTGCTTGATCGTGCCGTCGTCGCTAGCGCTGAGCAGTTCGATGCTGTCAGGGGTAAAGGCCAGAGCGCTGAGGCGATCGCCATGCCCATTGCCAAACAGGCCCCCGTTGCCCAGCGTATGCAGCAGGTCGCCCGTCTCCAGACTCCACAGCCGGATGGTTTTATCAGTGCTGCCGCTGGCAATCCACAGACCGTCGGGGCTGGTGGCGAGGGTGGTAATGGGGCCAGTGTGGGCAGCAAGGGTGCGGGTGCAGTGCCAGTTGGAGAGCGGGGGCGGAGGGGCAAGGGGAGCAACGGGTTGACGAGGGGCGGGAACGATGGATTGGCGAGGAGCAGGGGGGAAGTTGGGCAGTTTGGGGAGGGGGAAGCCGAGGTCTTTGAGGACGGCAGCGGCGGTTTTGTAGCGGCTGCTGATGGGGCGCTGGAGCAGTTTATTGAGAACGCGGGTGAGGCGATCGCCAATCGGCTCTGGCAAATACTGCCGCCAGATCCAGGCATCCTGCATGGGGGAATACAGGTCAAACGGGTGCATCCCGGTCAAGAGGTGAATACAGGTCACGCCCAGGCTGTAGAGGTCGCTGGCAAATTCGGCCCGCCCCATCACCTGCTCTGGCGCAGCATAGCCCGCGCTGCCGATCATCGTGCCCGTTTTCCCCAGGGCCGTCTGCGTGGCATATTTCGACGCGCCAAAGTCCACTAGCACCAGTTCCCGATCGCCCTGCCGCTGAATGATATTTTCGGGCTTCAGGTCGCGGTGGATGACGCGCTGACTGTGAATAAACGCCAGCACAGGCAGCAGGCTTCTCAGCAAATCCAGCACCTGCCCCTCGTGAAACACCTTCTGCTCGTGCAGCAGCACTTCCAGATTTTTCCCTGGAATATATTCCTGCACCAGGTATTGCCCGTCCTCATCTTCCAGATGCGCCAGCAGCCGGGGAATTTGGGGATGCTGCCCCAGCCGCCGCAGCCGCTCGGCCTCTTGCCGGAATAGCTCGGATGCTCGGCGCAAATCGCCCCGCTGGAGGGGAAAGAATTGCTTGATAACGCAGTGGCGAGGAGAAGCGGAATGCTGGGCAGACCGTTTGCGCTCGTCGATGGCCAGGAAGGTGCGCCCAAAGCCGCCCTGCCCCAGTAGCTTGACCGCTCGAAAGCGATCGCCTAGCAGTAGCGCTGTCCCGCAGTGCTGACACGTTTCTCCGGTTCCGGGATCTTGCGGCTGCGGGCAGGCAGGATTCAGGCAATGCATTCGGTTCAGCCAATAAGGTCAAAGCGCGATCATGTGGGCACTAGCTCACCCGGACGCAGCTTCGCCCATTTGCCCGTTTCTTCGACAAAGCTGAGGCAGCCGACCACATCCCACTCCATTTCGATAATGTCATCCGCGTCGCCCTGGCGAATATTGACATTAATCGTCGGTTCGGTGGCTTCAAAGTCTGGAAACTCTGTCAGATGGGGCTGCTGATGCTGGTGTTCCACCGCGTGATACGTCGTGCAGCGATCCACGTAATGGCAGTTAACGCAAATACACATCTTAAAAATTCTCCCGCCGCCAGGCCAGTGGGGATTTAGAGTCGTCTGCTTTTATGCTACTCTAGCTCAGTTTGCGAAAAAGCGGCGATCGCCCCCGACAGATATAGCAGAATGGAGGTATTCGGTTTCAGGGGTTAGGGATTGGGGGTCAACGGCTGGGGGCTAGCGGACGGGTGCAGGGGTTGAACCTTGCCTCCCTCGCTCCAGAAAGCACGGTTCTGACCTTTGATCCGTCACCTCCGAGCCACCGTCCGTGTATTCCCTGCTCCCTGACCCCTGACCCTTCCCTCCCTTGACCTACCTCACCCTACCCACAGACACGCTCACCACGGCTTCTGCCCTGTCGCCCCACACCTGGCCCTTTAGCCTGGAATGGCTGCCGTCGGATGCGTACTTGGTGGGCGGCAGCGTGCGGGATGCGCTGCTGGGACGACAAGCAGAGTATCTAGATCTGGATTTTGTGCTGCCGGAAGGGGCCGTGGCCACGGCGCGGGCGATCGCCAATCACTATCGCACGGGCTATGTGCTGCTGGATGCGGAGCGGCAGATTGCGCGGGCGGTGTTTGAGCGGGCCACGGTGGACTTTGCCCAGCAGGTGGGGCCGACGCTGGAGGCAGATTTGCAGCGGCGCGATTTTACTGTGAATGCGATCGCCTACGACCCACACACCGAGCAGCTCTTTGACCCGCTGAACGGCTACCGCGACTTGCAGCAGCAACTCATCCGCATGGTTGCGCCGGAGAACCTGAAGGAAGATCCGCTGCGGCTGCTGCGGGCCTATCGGCAGGCGGCGCAGCTTGGCTTTGAGCTAGAGCCAGACACGCAGACCACGATTCAGCGGCTGGCAGATTTGCTGGCAGGCATTGCGCCAGAGCGGGTGCAGGCAGAATTAAACTACCTGCTGGGCACAGCACGGGGCACGCGCTTTTTGCAGATGGCCTGGGAAGACGGACTGTTTTGCACCTGGCTGCCCCACGCGACAGCGACGGGGATGGATCGGGTTGCCCAGATGGACGAGGCGGCGATCGCCCTGGAAACGCGCTGGCCGGCGCTGGGAGCAGAGCTTTCGGGCTGGCTGCGGGATCAGCAAAAGGTGTCGGGGCTGGGGCGAAGCTGGATGCGAATCGCCAAACTGACGGCGCTGGTCTCGCCGGAGGCGGCCGAAGCCGAAGCCGAACTGCGAACCCTGAAGTATAGCCGCAACGAAATCCAGGCGGTGCAGACGGTGCTGCGCTATTTGCCGCAGGTGCCTGCCATCGTGCAGCCAACTGCCACTGCGACTGAACAGTATTTCTTCTTTCAAGGCGTGGGCGCGGCCTTTGGGGCGCTGAGCGTGGTGGCGCTGGCATCGGGCATTTCCGAAGCGGCGATCGCCCCGCTGATTACCCGATTTCTTGACCCCCATGACGCGATCGCCCATCCCCACCCGCTCGTGACCGGGCGCGACCTGATGACCCAGTTGCATCTGCCGCCTGGCCCCCAGATTGGGCAACTGCTTGAAGTTTTGCAACTGGCTCGCGCCGAAGGAAAAATCGCCACGCCCGCCGAAGCGCTTGATTTGGCGGCCATCTGGATGCAGCAGCAGTCGGAATAACGACCAGTCGTTCTGAGGCCGCCAGCGCTATAACGGCGTTAGGAGGATCTCTGGCTATGTGTTTTTCTGCAACTGCTAGCTTCAGCTTGGGCGCAGCCCTAATTCCCGTCGGCATCGCCTGCCTCAAAAAGGCGCAAGAAGAGGACAGACGCTATATGCCGCTGGCGGCGTTTCCGCTGGCCTTTGGCATCCAGCAGGCAATCGAGGGGCTGGTGTGGGTGGGACTGGGTGCAAACCATACTCGGCTGGTGGCGCTGGCGGCGGCCGGGTTTGTGTGCTTTTCTCACGGCTTTTGGCTGGTGTGGACCCCGCTGACGGCGGCGAGCGTGGAGGGCGATCGCCCCCGAAAACGGATCTGGCGGGCGCTCACGGGCATCGGCTTGCTCTACGGACTCTATTTCAACCTGCCCCTCTGGCTCCACCAGCGGCAACTCGCAGTGAGCATCCACAACCATTCGCTCGTCTACCAGCTTCAACTGTGGCTCTATCCCACGCGCTTCCTGGTGCTGCTAGGCTATACGCTGTATGTCCTGACGATCTTGGCTCCGCTGGTGCTAAGTGGCGATCGCCATCTTCAGCGGCTAGGGGGGCTGGTGCTGGTGGCGCTGCTGCTCACCGCCAACTTTTTTAGCGCCGGATTCATTTCAGTGTGGTGCTTTTTTGCAGCCCTCGTTTCGCTGTATGTTGGCTATGTCTTTTTGCAAGGACTGGAACCCCGCTCCCAGCCGCCCTTTGCCTAGAGCCACAGCCTAATCCCGCAGCCTGATCCCACAGCCTAATCCCGCAGCCTGATCCCGCAGCCCAAAGCCTGACTATGCCCACAACGCTCACCCTGTTTGACTTTAGACAGCCCCAGCCCACCCTTGCAGCCGTGTGGGGGCCGCTCAACGATGGCGTGATGGG
>NZ_DVEA01000133.1:0-28087 GCF_015295965.1 Thermoleptolyngbya sp. M55_K2018_002 | reverse complement strand
GCGGACTTGGTGCTTCTGCTGAAAATAAAAGCTGACAGCCTGCTTCCAGCCGCATTTGAGAATCCTCAACCGATGGCTGGCGCTACAAGGACTGCATTTCTAAATTCAGCACATAATGCCCAAGCTGCAAGTTTTCCGTCCACAGTTCATACTCCACGCGCAGGTGACGGGGCTGGGGATCGGAAATCAGCTTCAGGTGGCGCGTATAGTTCCGCAGGCGCATCTGATCGCTCATACCCAGGTCGCCCGACTGCGATCGCAGCCAGTAGCGGCTGATGCCGTAGACCCCTTGCTCCCAAAAGTGGCGATAGCTGATGCTGCCATTGCCCTGCATGGTCATAATTACGCGGTAGGGGGAAATTTCGAGCCAGAGCAGGTGGGGCTGCTGGGCCTGGTCAGCCGAAGTTTCCCCCTCGGAATAGTCCATAAACAGCGGCTCCGTTAGCACGACGTGATAGCGGCCTGGCTCTTTTTCATAAAGAGCGGCAGAGGCTTCCACCACCGACCAGAGCGGCGAATTCAGCGACATCCAGGACAGACAGACTGGCTGGCGATGTTCGGTGAGCATGGCTAAAAAGGGCTGGGACTAAAAAGGGCTGGGAAAATGATTTTTTATCCAGTCAAACAGGTTCAATCTTGCCAGATTCGCGAAATAGAACGAAATAGAATCTGTCGGCAGAGAACGCAGTTCGGCCAGTGATCCGGCCTTTGCACTGCTCTGGTAGCGTAGTAGACGCAGCGATGGCGCAGCACGCTCGACGAGGCAATTGCCCACCTACGGAACTATAGCAATGCAGACGGCTTCTATCACCCTCAAAACCACCGAACATCATCATGTGCTGACAATTTCGCCGCCTGTGGATCTGGCACTGACGGGGGCGATCGCCATTCCTGGCGACAAGTCGATTTCGCACCGGGCGCTGATGCTGGGGGCGCTGGCAGAGGGCACGACGGAGATTCGCGGGCTGCTGCTGGGGGAAGATCCGATGAGTACGGCGGCCTGCTTTCGGGCAATGGGCGCAAAAATATCTGAACTGAATACGGAACTGGTGACGGTGGAGGGCATCGGGCTGGGGCGGCTCCAGGAACCCGCCGACGTGCTGAATGCGGGCAACTCTGGCACCACGATGCGGCTAATGCTGGGCATTTTGGCATCCCACACAGGGCGATTTTTCACCGTCACGGGCGACGCATCGCTGCGATCGCGCCCCATGTCTCGCGTGATCCGTCCGCTGCAAGAGATGGGCGCACAGATCTGGAGCCGCGCTGGGGGCCTCGCGCCACTGGCCGTGCAGGGGCAGGCGCTGAAGCCGATTCACTACATCTCACCCATTGCCTCCGCCCAAGTGAAATCCTGTATTTTGCTGGCGGGGCTGGCGACTGAGGGCAAAACGATCGTCAGCGAACCGGCGCTGTCTCGTGATCACAGCGAACGGATGCTGCGGGCCTTTGGCGCGGAGATTCTGGTTGATCCCGACACCTGTAGCGCGGCAGTGGTGGGCCCAGCGCGGCTGACCGGGCAGCCCGTCGTGGTTCCTGGCGACATCAGTTCGGCGGCGTTTTGGCTGGTGGCCGGGGCGATCGCCCCCGGTTCTGACTTGCTCATTCAAAATGTCGGTGTCAACCCAACGCGCACAGGCATTCTCGACGCGCTGGCGCAGATGGAAGCAGACGTGACCCTGGAGAACGCCCGCGAGGTGGCAGGCGAACCCGTCGCCGATCTGCGCGTGCGCGGCCACAATCGGCTGAAGGCGGGCCACATCGGCGGCGACCTGATCCCCCGGCTGATTGACGAAATCCCCATTCTCGCGGTGGCAGCCGCCTTTGCCGAGGGAACGACCGTCATCTCCGATGCCGCCGAACTGCGGGTGAAAGAGAGCGATCGCCTCGCCGTGATGGCAACCCAGCTCAGTCGTTTGGGCGCAACCGTCACCGAGCGTCCTGATGGTCTGGAAATTACGGGCGGCAAACCCTTGCACGGAGCCGAGGTGGATAGCTACACCGACCACCGCATTGCCATGAGTCTGGCGATCGCCGCCCTCCGCGCCACAGGCCCCACGACGATCCACCGTGCCGAAGCCGCTGCGGTTTCCTATCCAGGGTTTGTGGACACGCTGAGGCAGGTGGTGAGGTGAGGGGGCGAGAGGCGGGAATAAGAAAAAAGAAGAACGAAGAACGAAAAACGAAAACTAGACCTCTTCGTTCTTCCCTCTTCGTTCTTCCCTCTTCGTTCTTCCCTCTTCGTTCTTCCCTCTTCGTTCTCACCCGCTCCCCTGCACGACATACTTCAGCGTGGTCAGCGTTTCGAGCGTGATTAGCCCGCGCCGATGTCCTTTTTGGTTGGACATGCCGAGGGCGATGGGGCTGCCCTGCTTGGGGTTGCGATAGAACCGGGGCGAGGCGTTGATATAGGTCGTGGCGCTGTTGATATGCAGGGCAAACTGGTGGCTTTCCTGGTAGGATTCGGTCACCAGGCAGTCGGCGTGGCCGCTGCTGTAGCGATTCATCAGGGCGATCGCCTCTTCCAGTCCGCTGACTGCACGAAAGGCAATCGTGTTGTCCAGGTAGGGGCGCTGCCACTCGTCGTCTTCCGTCAGAACCAGATCCGGAAACTCCGCCACCAGCCCCGCATCGCCCCGCAACTGAAAGCCTTTTTCGCGCAGGCTGCGCCACAGGGCTTGCAGCGTGTTGGGGTCGTGGTGGGTGCTGATCAGCACTTTCTCGATAGCGTTGACTGGATCAGGTTCGCTCTGGTGGCTGTCTAGAATCATGCTGCGGGCCAGATCCAGGCTGCCGGAGGGCGACCAGTAAAGATAGCAGTTGCCAATTGCCGTTTTTAGCACGGGCACTGTGGCCTGGCGGATGACCTGGTTCACCAGGCTGACGCGGCCGTAGGGAATCACCAGATTGACGTAGGCATCTTGGGTCACCAGTTCGCGGATCGAGTCGCCCTGGTCAGTCGGAATCCAGCCGAGGGCATCGGTGGGCAGGCCGGCTTCCTGGAGGGCGAGTTTCAGCGTGCTGGCGATCGCCTGGTTGGAGTTGCTGGCTTCGCTGCTGCCCCGCAGGACGATGCTGTTGCCCGTGCGAATACACAGCCCAGCGGCGATCGCCCCCAGTTCGGGAAACGCCTCATACACCAGCGCAATCACGCCCAGCGGCATGAGCTGGCAATAGGACTGAGAATGGCTGAGGGAATAGGGAATCGTCAGCATTTGCTGCGTGGGGTCTGCCAGTTCCGAAAGGCGCTGCAAAATCTTGACCACCGCCTCGATCCGCTCCGGCGTGAGCTTCAGCCATTCCAGCACCAGATCGGGCACGGCCATTTCTCGGCTGGCTTCGAGATCTAGAGTGTTGGCCTCAAGAATATCGTCCTGCTGATCCTTCAGCACCTCAGCCATCACCTGGAGTGCCCGACTGCGATCGCCCCCTTTCATCGCAGCCAAATGTCCCGCCGCTGCATAAGCTCGATGAAGCGTGGTCAGCAAGTCGGCTGGGGAGTCTAAAGAATCCTGACTGTTAGAAAACACGGTGAAAAATTGTGGAAAATGCTGCCATTCATTGCATGAAACAATGAACTGCACAAAGATCGCCTCGAAAATCTACATGTTGCGCGAAGTATCACGCGAAATCGTACTGCACTGAATTTATTGCACTGGATTTACTGCACTGAATCTACTGCACTGAACTTACTGCACTAATCTATTGCACTAAATCTATTGCATTAATGTATTAATACAGCTTTAACCTGTAAGGCTATTACCTGTAAAGCTCACGACTGTAAAGCTTTTGGGGAGCCGTTTAGTAGCGTTTCACAATAGCACAGCGCGATCGCCCTGTCCCAATCACATTCCAATCACATTTCAGTGACAGTTTGGTCAGTGACAGTTTGGTCAGTGACAGTTTGGTGACGTTGCAGCCCATGACGGATGAGCAGAACTGGGTTTTCGGCAGACTATCGCCGACAGGCCAGCCACAGCATAAACGCCAGCATGACCGACAGCACCAGCGCCGCCACCACCCGAAACGCCACCTGAGAGCCAGCGGGTGCGCTCAGCGTAGTCAGCAGCAGCAGAAACACCAGCGCAAACATAAACAGCAGCGTCAGCGGCACATAGCCCTTTCCCAGGGATGGGTTCACCACAATCCACTGGTGGCCGTTCCAGCGCCACGCCCGCTTGTAGGGATAGTTGGTCGAAAGCTGCTCAATCGTATGTCCGCTGTCTTGCACGACGAAAATTTGCTGACATCGGTCGCAGCCAAAGGCATCCGTCAGGGCGATGGGTGTCAGCTTGCCCCGACGACGACAGGGACAGGGGTAGTCGCCGTTTAGGTCGATTTTGTGGGGTTTCTGAGTTTGCACAAGCAGAGCAGCGGTGAGTGTGATGCAAGCGGTGCAGGGTCTAGCGCATTGGGAGCAACGACCGTGAACCCAAAGGCTGCTGGGGGCGATCGCCCTTCCCGCGCAGCCGCAGACGAACTAGCGCTAATCCATGATTCATTGACTATCGTCAACCGGACTATCGTCAACCGGACTATCGTCAACCGACCCATCCTCCAACCTTCGTCAGAGAGGTTGGTTTGGGTGTGACTTGATGCGTGATCCTGGACAGGCTTCTAGGCAGCGACCCAGACTTTTCCCAAAGCTTCTGCCGGGAACTGGAGTTGCGAATACCCAGATTCAGCCCGATTCTAACATTCCCGTTTGCGGGAGTCAGTGACAGAGAACCGTGGACTGAGGGCCGTGGACAGGAGAAACACGAGCGCGATCGCCCGCTTCCCAGCCCATCCAACCCGTCGTGTCATCAGCACTGGTAAGACTCTCTAGACTCATCCTACAGGGGCAAGCTGAGAGATCAGTGGAAAATTCGCTTAAGCTTGGATAAAGCCTGCAAGCCCAGCGAAAATCGAGCAGAAAGGTGTCTTGATTCACGAAGATGCTAAAAGCGGACGCATTAGGCACACTGGTTGAGCAGCGCCTACTCAACACGACCTTGCAGCAGATTGAACTCGTTCACAAACTACCACTGGCTCCTAGAACCAGCTCAGAAACAAAGCGGGTAACGCGATTCGAACGCGCGACATTCACCTTGGCAAGGTGACGCTCTACCACTGAGCTATACCCGCGAAACACGCTTCAAAAAAAGCGCAATTACTATTGTGTGTGAGAGGTCACTATTTGTCAACCTGGGCCAAAGATTTTTGCAGATTTTTGGGGGGACGATGGTCTACTCCGCCGCGGCGAGCGAGACAGGGGGCTAGTTCAGGGTGCTGATGATAATTCCCAAGAAGGCGAAGATGCCAATCACCATCAGGGCGATCGCCACAGACAGCGCATTGGAGCGTCGCGACGTGTAGAGATAGTCGTCTCGCTGAATGCGCCGCAACTCCCGCCGATGCTCGATCGCCGCCGACAGAACTGCGTATAGCCCGACTGCGATGAATGCTAGCCCAATAATTCTCGACAGGTACATGGTCTCCATATCGTCGAGCCTGCGGGTTCGCTGAATCGCCGTCACGATCTGGTCAATGCCAAAGCCAAAGCCAATCAGCGAGAGCGAGGTGCGAATCCACGCCAGCAGCGTGCGTTCGGCGGCGGCTCGGTTGCGCTCTTTGGCGAGTTCGTTGGTCAGGTTGCGGGGCGCGTCGGGCATGGGCGGGCGAGTGTAGCCTAGTAGCGGCGGCGGCTGCGCTGGGTCAGGCTGACGTAATAGAGCAGTTGCATGAGGGAAGTAGCCGCAGCGGCGATGTAGGTCCAGCCTGCGGCACCGAGCATTTGTCTGGCTCCCTGGCGCTCCTCTGGCGTATCCAGCAGCCCCGCATCCTCCAGCAGCTTTAGTCCCCGACGGCTAGCATCGATTTCGATCGGCACCGTCAGCAGGGAAAAGACCACCATCAGCCCAAACATGAGAACCCCAATCCACATCAGCCCCACCATGCCAAACATGAAGCCCAGCAAGAAGGCCATGTAGGAAATCGTCGGCGTGAATTGCAGCGCAGGCAGCAAGAAACTGCGGGCAGCGATCATCGGCGAACCCGTCTGGTATTGCTGGACATGCCCCAACTCATGGGCGGCGATCGCCATTGATGCAATCGACGGCTGGGCGCACACGGGTTCCGATAGCCGCACCACATTGGTTCGCGGATCGTAGTGGTCGGTCAGGGAGCCGCGCGTTGGTTCCAGCGGAATCGACTTCAGCGACGTGCGATTAAAAATGGTCTGAGCAACCTGCATTCCGGTGTAGCGTTCGCTGTTGGGCACTTGGCTCCATTTGGCAAAGGCGCTTTTGAGGCGACCCTGAACCAGCATGGAAATTAGCATAGTGGGCAACATGACCCATAGTAAGTAGGTCGGATCGTAAAAGAACATAGTTTCAGGAAAAGTTTAGTAGATAAGATTTGATGGTTTTAATCCAGTTTTTGAAGGGTAATTTGAACAACGACTTGAACAGAGATTTGAACAGTAGCTTGAACAGTGAGATGACCCTTCGACGCTCTAGTTGCTGATAATACTTGCAGATAAGCACTTGTAGATAAGTTCTTATACCTTAAAGTAAACAGCCTAGGTAGTGTCTTAAACCTTTCTAGGTCGTTGATTGCCTTCCAGCGATCCCCCTAAATCCCCCTTAATAATGAGGACTTCCAGCGATCCCCCTAAATCCCCCTTAATAAGGGGGACTTCCGGCGTTCCCCCCTTTTTAAGGGGGGCTAGGGGGGATCGAAAGGCTCTAAAACACACCCTAGCACTAGCCTCCTACATCCAAAAGCGGACAAACTCTTGCTTGGCAAACTCCACGCTGCGATAGCGCCGCAGTTGGTAGAGAAATCCGGCGATCGCCAGTCCGCTCCACAGCAGCAGCCAAAACCACGAATCCCGAAAAATGGGCAGCAGCGTGTTGCCTGCGTTCTTCAAATCCTCAATCGAGACGCGCCCATTCAGCAGCAGCAGCGACAGCACCAGCGCATTTGCTCCGCCCTGAGCCGACAGCAGCATGACAATATACTTCTGCCAGTTTCGCACGTAGGTCAAGACCCCCAGCACCAGCCCCGATCCGAGGGCCACCAGCGCGGGCAACGTCCCCTGCTGAAAGCCAAGAATAGCCATGATGCTTGATCCAAACAGCGCACCCGTAGCTCCGCCCATCAGCGCCACGCCCACCTCATAGAACTGCCAGCAAAAAATTGCCAGCAAAATTCCCAGCACCAGCCCGACCGTTAGCCCCGTTGTGGTAGCCAAAAAGCCGCCACCCAGCAGCAAAAACACGGCCTTTGCGCCCAGCCACAGCCCCGCAAAAAACGACCAGACGGGCAGCATCACCATGAAAAAGCGGTAGCCCCCAAAGCAGAGGAGTACGCCGAAAACTGCTGAAAACAGCGCCAGCAAGATAGGTCTTAGCATAGGTATCTAAAAAAGCGTATCTTAAAAACCTATCCAAACCTATCTAGAAAGGAGCGCAGGGCGCTGTTATCCAGCAAACCGAACTGCCCGTAGAAGGGGCTTAATCCACAAGAATCAATAATTATTGCGGACTTGTTGCAGAAATGCAGATTTGATCCTGTTCTGCCCTCCACCTATCCTGCGCCCAGCAGGGCCGACGGCGGCTGCAAAACCTGCGCCAAGTTGAGCAAAAAAATGGGCGGGCTGTCGTCCGTTGGCAGGATCAGTCCGCTGACGCAGCGAATTCCGCCTTCTTGCTGGTAAAGCACAGACAATGGCTTAAAAGCGGATTCTGTGAAGCGCTTGAGAGCAGGTGGGCCATCAATTTGCAGCCCAATGACATCCCCTTGCAGGCTATAGACCAGAATTAGGTATTGGGTCGTAACGGCGTTACTGAAGGTTTGCCCAAGCGTGGAATATTTTGTGACCTCTTGTGGGTCAATCTGCGTTCTGGGTTCTAAGCATTGAGTGGATGTTGGTGTGTTCGCAAAGATGCGCTGCTGGAGGTTTAAGACGGGAATATTTTGGTCATGATCGCGGGCGATCGCCGTCCCCATTCCTTCTTGCTGGGCATAGAGACGATCAATTTCGATGACCCGATGCACGATTGCTAATGGCAAAGCGAACAGTTCCTGCCGGAGTGGAAAAACCAGCAGTTGACGAGTGATCTCGACGGGTTTAGAGCGCAGCGCTCGCAGAGAGTTCAGAAGGGTCATGAATGTGTTGTGCCAGGGTGGACAGGAGAGTTTGCTCGTTGTAGGGTTTTGAGAAATAGGCGATCGCCCCCAGGCTTAGCGCCAGTTGGCGATGTTTGGCGCTAGTGCGTGAGGTCAGCATGGTGACGGGCAAATGCTCAAACTGCGGGTCAGATTTCACTTTCGCCAAAAAGCCGTAGCCGTCTAAACGCGGCATTTCGATATCGCACACGACCGCGTTCACCTGAAGCCCAGCCCGCAGCTTTTCGACCGCTTCCTGTCCGTCTTTTGCTTGCTCAACCTGATAGCCCGCTTTCTCCAGGGTAAGCGCCAAAAATCGGCGGACGTTGATCGAATCGTCTACCACCAGAACGGCGGGCTGCTGCTCCACTGGGACAGCGCGACCTAGCAATCGGCGATCGGCATTCATGAGGCTGAGCTGGCGATCGCCCAGTTGGGAAGACCTGGGCACCACTGGGCCGGCTGCCTCGGTGCTGGCAATCCAGTGCAGCAATTCTGGGACATTGACAAGCGGCACAACGCGCCCATCACCCAGAATGGTGCAGTTGCTAAAGCCAGCAGGAAGCGGAATGGTGCTATGGATACGGCGCACCGCAGTTTCCTGTTCGCCCCAACAAGACTCGATTTGGATGCCAAAGATTTGACTGTTGTGTTCCACCAGCAGCACGACTGGTTCGCTAATGCTAGGGGGTGTTTCTAGGCGATAGGGATGACGCGGCCCAGGAAATCGGAGCCAGCGTGATAGAACCACCAGCGGAATCAAGTTGCCTTGCACGTTCAGCATTTCGCTGTCGCCCACCCGAACAATATGCTCTGGCTCAAGCTTCAGCATTTCGCCAATCACGTCGCTCGGAAAGCCAATCAGCATGTCGTTGCTTTCGGCGATTAGCACACGCACAACAGACATCGTGAACGGCACTGAGAGTGTAAACGTTGTGCCTTGCCCTGCTTTGGTTTCTACTTTAATATCGCCGCGAATTTGCTTGAGATGATCACGCACCACATCCATGCCTACGCCGCGACCCGATAGCGACGTAACCTGTTCCTTGGTACTGAAACCGGGTTCAAAAATGAGGGAGACGAGTTCCTCTTCGCTGGCCACCCCCAACAAGCTAGGGTCTAGCCCCATGGCGATCGCCTTGGCGCGGATTTTTTCAATCGGGATACCTCGTCCATCGTCTTGGATGGTGATAAATGTGCGATTGCCCCGATGAAAGGCTTGAATTTTAATCACGCCTTCTTCTGGTTTACCCTGAGCCAGCCGGGTTTGCGGATCTTCGATGCCATGATCGAAAGCATTTCGCAGCAAATGCATCAGTGGATCATTGAGCGCTTCCAGGATGTTGCGATCAATCAGTGTGCCAGCGCCATTGACCTGAAGACGCACCTTCTTGCCATATTGCAAGCACAGTTCCCGCAGAGCGCGAGGGAAGCGGTCAACCAAGTCAGACAGCGGCCGCATCCGGATTTGAGTCAGTCGAGACTGGAGTTGGTTTGCTGTTTTGTCTAGGGTGCGAGATGCCTGCTCGACTTCCTCAAGGGTCAGATCGATGTCTGTGGTAACTTCTTGAACCTGGACGATGGTTTCTAGAATGTCCTGCGAGAGCGAGTGAACATCTTCATATCGATCTAGCTCCAGCGCATCAAACCCATTGCCCAACCCAGCGCCAAACCCACTCCCTGGACGATGCTCAGACCCAGGAGGAATAGCTGAGGATGGGATCTGCTGGAACAGATCGGTGGCTGGGGCTGGAGATGGCTCGGTGCTGCCGTCTGAGGGGCTGTTGTGGAGCTGGGCTATTTGGGGGCGATCGCCCGACTGGGCAGCACGCGCCTCACTGCTTGGGAGCAGGTTGAGGGCGGAGGAGAGGGGCGATCGCCCAACATCAGTCGCCAATCGATCATAGGTCGTTCGCAGTTCGGAGCTAGCCTGTTCTAGCGTTTGCACCCGGTTGTTTAGCAGCCGCGTCAAATTCCGAAGACGTTTGAGGTAGAGGTTGAGCGCGTTGCGGTCAATCGTCAGCTCACCAAACAAGTCACTCAGTTGGTTCAACTGCTGCACCGACACCCGCACCGTATTCTCTTGGGTCGTCTCAGTGGCGGGTGCGTTGCTGCTCCAGCGGCTTTGCGGAGCCGGGGCTACGATGGGGCGGTCAACGGGGCGATCAACGGGGCGATCAACGGGGCGATCAACGGGGCGATCGCCCGACAGGGAGCGACCCGCAACATCAGCACCGACCTGATCCTCTACCTGATCCTCTAACAAAGGAGGCTGTGCCGACGGCTCAGATAAGGAAGCCGAAAGCGTGAAATCGGCAATCTCTTCCCCATCCAACCCTTCAGAGATACCAGAGATTTCGGTCGTTGCCAGCTCTGTTGCAGGCGCTCCGTAGTCCACCCCTGCGTATTCCAGATCGACATAGTCTGCAACCGCATGATCTGCCGCCGCAACTTCCTCTTGCACCCCAGAATGGTCTGCTACCTGGGCAGCAATCGTTTCGAGAGGAAGTGTGATTTCCTCATCAGAGGACGTTGCAAATGCCGACGCTCCCGCCATTTCAGCGCTCCAGGAAGGTGCAAAAGACCCAGCTCCGGAGGTTTCAAGCTGTATCGCCGTAGGAATGGCTGCCAGGTTGCCAGTCAAAACGAGCGCCTGCGCCCGCCGCCAAGCCTGCAACGCCGTCTGCGCCAAGGTAGAAATGGCAGTTGCATTGGTCGCTTCTGTCTGAGCCGTTTGGACACCAATGGACTGACACAGTTGGGAAAAGCTCTCGATCTGGAGCATCTCCCCCAAGCCCTCTAGCTCCTGGGCCAAAATTTCGACTTCTTCTTTTAGGCGGGGAGACTGTTCATGAATTGCCGATTCTAGCCGCTGCAAACAGCCCTCGACTTCGGTTTCAAACAGCAGGGGAATGATATCCTGTCCGTCTTCAGGAGATAGGAGCGAGTAGGCATCTTCATCCTGGGGCGTGCCTAGCCGCTCGTGAAGTTGCTGATAGGCGGGTTCAATCTGTTCCAACAGCCAAGCCGGGGCAATGGTTGGACGGGGGCGATCGCCCTCTGTAGACAGACTTTGGCGATCGCAGGCAATCACCCTCCCCAACCCATCCACACACTCCAACAAAAGCTGTTCCAGACTGCCATCTACTTCCAACGATTGGCGCTGCACCTTCAACACCTTCAGCCCATCTTCTAGGCGATGCGCCAAATCACTCAAGCTTTGAAAGCCCATTAGACCCGCTCCCCCCTTAATAGAGTGAGCAGCCCGCAGTGCCTCGTTGATCTTGTCTGCATCAATCGCTTGGGCCAGCCCGAGCAGTCGAGATTCTAACGTCCTCAAATATTCTTGAGCTTCCTCCAAGAATTGCAGTTGGATTTCAAGTTCCTTGTCGTAGACCATAATGACTCTCTATGAAAGGCGACAAGCGGTATCGCAAACCCAGGAAAACAAACCAAAACTCTGCAAACTAAACCTGTTCCCCTGTCTTAAAGGCACCGACCGAGGCTTGCAGTTCGCGGGCAACTTCGACTGTTTCTGCCAGCGCCCCAGAGATCTTGCGCGACGAATCAGAGGTCAACTCCGACACCTGAGCCACTTCCTGCATCAGCATCGACACAGCCGCAGACGTTTCCACCTGAGACACGGTTGCCTGCGAAATCGACTGCACCAGTTCGTCAATTTGACGCGACAGATCCAGAATTTGCATCAAGTTTCGCTTCGCATCTTCCACATAGTGGGTGCCCTCGACCACCTTGCTGGTGCTTTGCTCCATCGCTTCGACCACCTCGACCGTTTCCTGCTGGATGTTTTCTACAATGCGCTCAATTTCCTTTGTCGCATCCGCAGACCGAGCCGCCAGTTCGCCCACCTCTTCTGCCACCACTGCAAACCCCTGGCCTTCTTCGCCCGCGCGAGCCGCCTCAATCCCAGCGTTAATCGCCAGCAAGTTCGTTTGCATGGCAATTTGGTTAATCAGCGACACGGCCTTGGAAATTTGCTGCGACGATTCACCCAAACGCTTCACTTTCTTGGACGTTTCTCCGATGATTTCCCGCAGATTGAGAATGTTTTGCACCGTCAAGTCCATCGCACTGCCGCTGACCTCGGCGGTGGCGGAGGCTGTATGGGCCACCGTAGCCGCCTGCTGCGCCTGTTGAGAGACTTGCTGAACGGAGTGCGTCATGACTTCCACCGAGTCCATAATGCGCGTGGTTTCCTCGGCCTGCTTGAGGGCTGCATTTGCTAGCGCGGCAATGGCGCTCTCGTTTTGTCCGAGAGACTCATTCACTCGGTTGGCGGAACGCTTCACCTGGGTCACAATCTGGCGCAAGCTCTCAATAATGGAGTTGAAAAAGTCGGCAACCGTGCCAATTTCCCCAGCCGTCACGTCCGCCCGAACCGTGAGGTCGCCCGAAGCAGCCCCTTCCACGTCGTCTAGCAAAGACATCAGCTGACGTTGGAGCGTTTCTTGCTGCCGACGGCGTTCTTCAGAGAGCATATTGGCTTGGTTAAACAGGCGAGCTTGCTCGATCGCATAGCCAAGCTGGGTTGCGACTTGGCGGAAGAAGTTGATTTCAAGCTGATTCCAGACGCGGGGCGCATCGCACTGGTGGGCAATCAGCAAGCCCATCAGATCTTCGCCAATCAGGATAGGCGCAACGAGGTTGGCCCGAACCTGGTAGGGTTTGAGCTGTTCGAGATGGCATTCGGTGAGTCCGGCTTGGGTAATGTCGGCAACCGCTTGTACACGCCCCTGGCGATATTGCTCTACATATTTCTCGGCAAAGCAGGGGTCATAAATCTTGTTAGACAGGGCGGCCGGATAGCCCGATTCGACCGATTCGGCAATGAAGGTGCCTTGCCAGTTTTCGTCGAAGGCATAGACCGCAACCCGCTGGCAGTTGAGCGATCGCCGGGCCTCGGTCACCGCCACTCGCAGAATCCGCGGCTCCTCAAAGCTTTCCCGCATCCGTGCCACAACCTCGGCGAGCTGGCGTTCCTTCTCGGCGGCTGCTTGCTGTTTTTGCAAGAGCCTTGCCTGACTCAGGGCATAACCAATCTGCACGGCAATCTGTTGCAGCAGATCAACTTCGGCCACTTCCCACTGCCGTGGGCTAGAGCATTGATGGGCACAGAGCAGCCCCACCAACTCATCACCCGCCAAAATGGGGGCCGCCATGTTGGCTTGCACCTCTAGGCGTTTCAGAATTTCGCAGTGGCAGTGGGTCAATTCGGCGGTTTCGCGATTGGTCATAAAGCTGACTCGACCCGTGTAGTAGCGCTCAATGGCTTCGGGGCTGAGGGGGTCCTCAATGATTTGCCCCATAGCTCGCTTCCATCCACGCCCGACGGCCTCA
Organism: Thermoleptolyngbya sp. M55_K2018_002; assembly: GCF_015295965.1. Classification (NCBI taxonomy): domain Bacteria; kingdom Bacillati; phylum Cyanobacteriota; class Cyanophyceae; order Oculatellales; family Oculatellaceae; genus Thermoleptolyngbya; species Thermoleptolyngbya sp. M55_K2018_002. The sequence continues at coordinate 14,575 of NZ_DVEA01000133.1, read as the reverse complement.
GCAGTGATTTCGCCACTTTTTAGGTCGGGAGCAAAGCGATAGATCAGCACCCGATCGACCTTCAGCACTTCCCGCACGCCCTCTACGGAGGTTGTCAGGATTGTCCTTTCGTCAAGAGATTGGCGAATTCGGCTGGTGACTTCTGCTAGCGTCATGGCGCGTTCGGTAGACTGCTTTTCGCGCTCACTTTGCATCCGCAAGACTGCTTCGGTTTGCTCGACGCTGTCTGCCAGTTTATTAAAGACTTGAGCCACTTCTCCGAGTTCGTCAGTGCCGTAAATCTCGGCGCGAGCCTGGCGATCGCCCTGAATAAAGCGCTGGGCGGTGGATTGCAGTTGCCGCGCTGGACGCAGGATAGACATCCCTAGTAGCTTGGCTAACACTAAATCGGCGGCGATCGCCACCAGCGCAATCAAAAATTGCAGTTTCAAGCTCTCGAAAATCAGTTGATTCAGTGCGGTTTCAGAACTCCCCCGCACCAGTACGGCCGTTGGCTCACCGTTAAAGTTGGGAATTGCCTTAGCAGCCAGCGTATGGGTCATTGAGCCAACTAGCCCGCGCCGGGTTACCACCTGACCGCGAGCGGCGATCGCATCGCGCAGCACTTGCGGATCTTCTAGGGCAACATCTGGAATTGCTTGATTAATATCAGGGTTATCTCCCGCTGCTAGCGCAGCTGCCAGCGCTATGCTGCCATCGGGCTGCACCTGATAAACTGCACCATACCCGTTTTCAAATGCAGACAACGGCTTTTTCGCAATCGGCAGCTTGCCATTGACAATATCCCCTGATACCAGCACCCCAATCACCTCTTCCGTGCTGGGTGCAAAAACCGGGGTCACTGTGTAGCGAATTAGCGCATCTTTCCCCCCAACGCCCTCAGGCAATGGTGGCGCTTCGTTTTTTAACTCGTCCCAGGACACAATTGCTGTCGCTCTGATCTGCCTTGGGTTTTTCAGCACCGTACCCACCAATCCATTGGGATCGAATCGTTGCCCAGTCCGTTTTGCATTGGCACTAGCGATAATCCGCAAATCCTTACCCACGAGCGTTGCGTATTCAATCTCGCGAGCTTTGACCTCGTTTTGCAAAATTGTTTTCACCTCGGCTTCGGCCTCTGGCGAAAGGCGGCCACCTGCGGCGTGAGTGGCTGCTGCGGAAATAATCGCTCGGTTGTCGGCCTGCCCTCGAAACCCAAAGGCCATTTGGTTGACTTTGATATCGTATGCAATTTCGATCACCGCCAGCTCAGATTTGGCTTGGTTCCGCAACTGATTGCGGCCGGATGTCACAATCAGCAACGCGCCAATTCCAACTAAGCCAATAACCGAGATTGCTTCGGACGTTGCCAATCCCAAAATTTGTTTGCGGCCAACGCTCAGGTTATAAAACCACTGAGCCCAGGGATAGGGACTCGGCCGAGTCACCTTAATCTGTTCTTTTTGATTTTTTCCATAGTTGATACCCCGATAAATCATTTGATCATCAAAGTCGGGGGGCGAGGACACTCCTTCCTCATAGCCGTTTTGAGAAAATGAATGGGCTGGTGAAAGCGCAGTAGAGTCCGTCTTTTTGGGAGCTGGGCGAAATTCGGTGGTCATAGTTCAAAACCTAGCGCAAGAGAGGTTAAAGAATGGAATTGGGCGGCAAGGATGGATGGAATAGCAAGGATGGATGGAATAAGGGAGCCTCAAGAAGATCGCAAGAGGGATGAGCGAGCGATCGCCTCTGCATTCAACACCAGCAGCAGCTCAGAATCTAGGGAAACACATCCGTCTAGGTAGGGCGTAATACTACTAGAAATATTGGCTGGTGCAGGTTGAATCAGATCAGAATGGATATTCAGAATGCCACTAACTTCCTGAACTCGAAACATGAGGGGCGTTGCCTCCGTTTGCACCAAAATCAAGTTGAATTGCTGCGAGTGATAGAAACTAGCTGACAATTCCAACATTTGTGCCAAATCGATAACCCAAATCACCTGACTCCGACGATTCATCAAGCCAGATAGGCAGGGATGCATATTCGGCATCGGGGTGATGCGCTGAGTCGGCACTGTGATGGCTTCCTGTACGCAAGACAACGGCAACACCGCAGGCGTTTGATGAGTTAGGTTAAATCGAATGTGAGTGTGCGATCGCCCCACATAAGATACTGGAGCCAGGGAAGACGACGGATTGGGAACTAGAGCCGCACTCATAGCCCAACTCCAACAACGCTCATCACTGCTCGCAGCAACTGTTCGCGGGTGTAGGGCTTAGTTAAATACGCATCCGCCCCTTGTTTCATGCCCCAGAGCCGATCAATTTCTTGGTTCTTGGACGTGCAAATAACGATTGGCACCTTAGATGTCTCTGGCTGCTTTTTTAGGCTGCGACACAATTCAAAGCCGCTCATTCCCGGCATGACAACATCAGTGACAATCACATCTGGACGGTGCTGAATGGCTTTTTCCATCGCTTCTTTAGCTGTGACCGCATTAATCACTGTGCAGCCGCTTTCGCGAAGATAATGGCTCATCAACTCCATTTCAGAAGGAGTATCTTCAACAACCAGGATTGTCTTCGTCAAGGTGAGAGTCATGGATTAGTTGCCTCTATAGATAAAAATTACACATGGTATCCGAGCAGCCATTGCAAGAGATGCCATGCTGCTCTTGATTAATTGCGACCTTGCCCTAGCTCAAGTGCTTGAAGACGACTTTTAGCAAATCGGATTGATTGAATGGCTTGGTGAGATAGCCCGATGCGCCGACCAGTTTTGCCTTGGCACGATCAATCAAACCCGTGTTGCTAGTTACCATCACCACAGGAACATTCTTGAAACTCGGATGGCGGCGCAAAAGAGAACATAACTCATAGCCGTCTAAGTTGGGCATTGTTACATCTAGCAAAATCAAATCAGGCTTGGTACGCACAATTTGCATGAGCGCTTTTACCGGATCGCTAATCACCACCACCGAAAAAATAGTGTCGTCTAGAAATGCCTCAATCGACCGCAAAATTGTTGGACTATCGTCAATACAGACGACGGTGTAGTGGTCTTTGGAAAGCTTGGGCGGATTGACCTCTATGGTTGAGCCATGTTCTGTAGGTGCTATTTTCTCAGGCGTATCTTTGTGAGGTATGACTGGCTGCGATCGCCCTCGTTCAATGGGAATTGTTTTGGAAGCTGGTGAGTGGGCGATCGCCATTTGCGGCTTTTGATGTGCAACATGCTGCTGGCAATATTCCACCAAATTCCGCAGATCGATCTTGCAGAAAGTCCGCCACTCCAAAAACCGCTCTCTCTCAAGCAGTTCATAGCTGCCCGCATGAACTAGCAAAAATCCCTCAATCACTTCCTTTGCCAAGCTGTCAATCAAATTAAAAATATGTTCACCCATCAGGTGATTTTGATCGACCAGCCAGCAGATGGCCTGATAATCTGGCACGAACTCTGATTGATAGATAGGACGGCTTTCAAAGAGCAGCCGCAGTTGGACACGCACCGCGCTGACCAAGCTAGGTAGGTGGCGGCTTATTTTACTGAGATAACGATCCAGCCGTCCAAACGGATCAATCGAGCTAGACGCATATACTAAGTCACCCTCTTCAAGATAGATGAACCAGGTTGCGGAACCATCAGTGACGCGCAAGCAGCCAGTCGTTTTACGACTTTTAAGCTGGGCCAAAAGATTGAGTGGATATAACTTTTGAGGAAATCGATAGCCTGCAATTGAGGTGGTATTCATGAGTCGCTACTTGACCTTACTTCAACTGTTGACAGCCTTCATGAGGGGTTCCGCAAATGATTCAAGTGCTGAATCTGACTGGTTCAGTATTCTGGATGATGCAGCATAACCCGCAGAGGTAATAAGGGCGATCGCCCAATCTCTCTACTGGATTAGTGCTATGCGTTTGTCTCAGTGCCCAAATCTCTGGGCTGCTGGAGAAAAACGCAGTTTTAGCCTTACGTGCTTGAACCTGCAAATTGAAATGCAAATTGAACTAAGTGCGCGGGTTCAAGGGAGGCTTGAATGGCTGATCAATATCTGATCAAAGTCTGATCAACCTAGAGGGAGATGCAAGGGGTCGAAACTGGTAGAAGAGTGGTAGATGATTCAAGCAGGCTCTCTTAAGGGCTGAATCATTTCAGCAATTTGGCTGATGCATGTCACTAGACTAGCAAACCAATGAGCGAATTTTGCAAATCTTGAATAAAGATGAAACGGCAAATAAAAAGACATAGTGGGGATGAGCCAAAAGATTAATTGAGCGATCGCAGCAGGCGGCGGATCTTATCTTTTTGCTGGCGATCGAGTTCGGGTGGAAAGCTGAGTTCCAAAATGGCGCGATCGCTCAGCCCATCTAGCACCTCCACCCGCATAACTCGTACAACCAGGCTTTGCGGTTCTGGATCATCCGGCTGGCGCAACACCAGCAGGCTCAGCAGCGGTTGGCTGATCTGCAATGCTTCAATAGTCTCTAGATCCATTGCTTCTATCTCCAGCCGCAGATCTCGCATCCCCATCTCGGTTAGCGTCGCCGGATACGATATGTCGCCCCAGCCTTCCCAAAACAGATAGGACGCAGCCTGTACCTGCTTTCGCACAGCAACGCTGGATTCGGGTCGAAACTCGCGAAAGACGCGCCCAATGCTGGCAGCGATGAACTTAAAGGAATCTATCGGATTGTCTCGCTGCTCACGCTTTTGGGAGTACCACTCTTTTACGTCCGAGTAAAGCACGAGAACCAAATCATCGGTTTGAGTGCGGCTGAGGTGGATGAACTGCACCGCAACCTGAACCTGCAAGCTGCTTGTCGCCTTGGCGCGAATGATTTTGGCATCCAGCAGCACTCGTGCGCCATAGTCTCCAATCAGTTCTACGCGGATTTCGTCTGGGACGTTCGGCCATTCATCCAGCAGCAGCAGCGCACCCGATTCGCTGACATTCTGCGTGGTTGCGGCCCACTGCTGATCGCCGCTGTGGATGATAGCCGCAATTCGTCGGGGCAAGCGATGAGCATCTCGCAACTGAGGCTGTTCAAACGCCACCAGGCAGGCCGCTAGCAGCAAAAACAGGTTAAACACATTCCAAATTGCATTGATCAGCACAGCCTGCATGTCCTGCGGGCTGATAACTAACCAGAAGGGAATGGCCAATAGCGAAGCAGCGGCGATCGCACTCAGATACACCAGATAGCGCACACTCTCAAAATCAAAGTTGCGCTCAGTCACCGTCAGTCCCTTGTCCGTCACGTTGAACGATCCCAGCTTTGGATTGATCAACGCCAGCAGCGTCACAATGCCCGCCTGAAACGACATAGCAAATTCATACACTTCGTTCCAGAAAGAGAATCGGACGTGCTTGTAGGGAATGTGGTTGGTTTGCATGGACAAAAGAATGTGCGGCAGCGCGTAAGCCATCGTCTCTAGACCCAGCCCGCGCACCGACGAAATCCCCAGCAGCAGGTAAATCATCGGCGCAACCACATACATCAGTCGCGGAAAGCCAAAGAAGAAGTGTGACGTAGCGCTGAAATAGCACAATCGCTGGGCCAGCGTGAGCTTCAGCTTGCGGTTAAACAGGGGATTTTCGAGCCGCAGGATTTGCGCCATGCCCCTCGCCCAGCGCACCTGCTGACCCACGTAGGACGAAAATTTTTCGGGAGCCAATCCCGCTACCATGATCTTGTCGTAATAGACAGACTGGTAGCCGAGCGAATGTAGCCGCAGCGCCGTGTGACAATCCTCGGTGACGGTTTCGGTGGCGATGCCGCCAATCTCCAGAATATACTCGCGCCGCACAACCGCAGCGGAACCGCAAAAGAACGCCGCGTTCCAGTGGTCATTCCCCTTTTGCAGCACTTTGTAAAATAGCTCGTTGCCCACGGGAATTTGTCCACGAGTCAACAAATTGCGCTCGAAGGGGTCGGGATTGTAGAACCAGTGCGGCGTTTGCACGAGTGCGACTTTGGGCTTGAGGAAAAAGCCCACTGTTTCTTTGAGAAAGCAGCGGGCGGGAATATGGTCGCAGTCCAAAATCAGCACCAAATCGCCGTGGGTTTTCTCCAGCGCCGTGTTGATGTTGCCCGCTTTGGCGTGGTCGTTGTTATCGCGCACCAGCATGATTGCGCCCACCTCGTCGCACATGGCCTGTAGCTCGGCGCGGCGTTCGGGATACTTGCGGCCGTCGTCTAGAACGTACACGCACTTTTTGTCGGCGGGATAGTCGATGGCGAGGGCGGCGATCGTCGTTTTTCGCACAATTTCTACGTCTTCGTTGTAGGTCGGAATGTAGACATCGACACTGGGCCACTGCGCCTGGGGCACAGTGGATAAGTCAATCGGCTGGCGCTGACGGATGCGGAGCGTCTGAAAATAGGCCAGAAACAGCGTCAGAATGGCGTACATCTCTGCGGCATAGAGCAGCACGCTAAAGGCCGCATTCAGCCAGCCATTCAGCGAGAGGGTATAGAACGTGCGGTAGTAGAAATAGCGGAGGGTGGTCAGTCCGCTGAGGGCAACCAAGACCAGATGCAGCCGTTCGCTGAGCGCAGAATCTTCTTGCTGCTCCTCCAGGCGCACCAGCCAGTTGCCCAAAAACACCAGCGACAGTCCAAAAACGCCCTGCTGCCAAATGCCAGGACGGGCCGTAATCATAGGTGTGGCCAGCCACAGCAGAGCGCTGAGCAGCACCAAAAACACGTAGCGATGGCGGCGAAAGGCCGTTTCAAAAAAACGCGGAATGTCATTCACCAGACGAAGTAAGATCCGTTTGGCAAGCGGATCTCTCGCCTGTTCCGACGCTGGCGTTGCAGCAGGGGCGATCGCACGAACCATAGATACCTCCTACTGCTTTTCTACTGCTTTTCTTGAGACGGATACCGATTCAGCCAGGCCTGACCCACGCCATACATCAGCAGCGCGATCAGAATCGTGCCCGGAATCAGCAGCAGCCAGTAGCCCCCTACCCGCTGCATCAGGCGATCGCGCCAGTTTGCTTCACTCAGGGTGGTGCGCTGTCGGGCCTGTTGCAGGAATTCCAGCGTGTAGGCATCTGGGCTATTGGCTTGCACCGCTGCATCATTGGCGCTGATCAACACTGTGTCTTCTCGCAGTTGATAAAATAGTGCATCCTGTTCAAATAAGGCTTGTAGCTGCTGCATTCCGGTGCTGGATTGCCCTGTCAGCGCCAGAAACACGCGATCGCCATTCCAGGGCGACACTACCTGTTTGGCAACGCCTTCCACATCCGGCAGGGTGCGAATCGCTGCGCCATCTCGCCTGCGTTCAAACAGGGTTTCCAGGTTAAAGCCGCTGGATTGAAGCGCATCGGGCAGCGGGAAGCGCGATCGCTCGCCGAGGGCAATGAGATGATGAGTTTTTCGCACCTCGGCGGGCAGTTGATCCGCCCGATATACATTCAGCTTGATCGATTCAGCCTTACTCAGTCGCCCCAGTCGCTCGCTTACCTCCAACAGCAGCAGTAACTCTGCGGGGTTGGGGTTTTGGGGGAGGGCGATCGCCGTCTGTGACAAATCCTGGGGTGCGGCAAAGGGATAGCCAACTTGCAGCAGTTTCAGGTCGGGCAAGCGGGCCATGTTTTCTCGCTTCAGATCAAAGCTAGTGTCTGCATGAACCGTGCCCCAAAGCTGCTGATCGATGGCTCGGTTGCAGGAGCGACGTTCGCGGGGGTCTAGCCGAAAGCGGATTTGAAGTTTGGAATTGGGTTTGATCTTATCCTCAGGCAAATCCACCCGGAAGGTGCCGTTTCGCACACCATCCACCGCATCCAGCTTGCGCCCTGCCAGCGGCAAGCCATCCAACTGCACTTCCAACAGTGAGGTCAGCGGGTTGAGCTGCGGCCCGTAGCTATAGCGCAGATTCAACACATTGCCGACCAAAAACCGATCATCGGGCAGGGCGCGAAAGTCGATTTCGATGGGCGGTGCGTCGGAACCGCGAGTAGTGATGTCCTGGAATGGCTCGTTTGCCTGGGTCAGCAAGTCCTTGAGTTGGAAGGAATTGTCAACGGGTAGATAGCCCGGCCAGTCGCGGGGGTCTGGCGTGGGCACGTCGGCAAGGTCTTTCACCAAAATCACGCTGCCGGTGCCAATCTGGCGATCGCGGCTTTGCAGCAAAAATTGCACGGCTTTGCTGGCGGCGGCGGGCGTGTTGCCGGTGGCCACCAGCACCAGGCTCTTTGCATCCGGCGAAGGGGTCAACATCAGCACGCCCACATCATCGGCAATCGGCTTCTGGGTTTCATCTAGCCAGCGATCGCCCTGACGTTTTAGCGGCAGCTTCAGCGACTTCAGGATTGGCTGGGTCTGAGTTGTGCCAATCACCACCAGGCGCTCGCCGGGGCTGAGTTCGTTGACCTGTTTCACCAGCCGCGTGTCAATCGGGCGAAACTGTGCCAGTCGTCCCAGGCTGCTCTGAAAGCGGCTGGCAGCCGTCAACCAGGCTTCATCTACGGCGCTGGGCAGCAGATATGCCAACTCATTGGGGCTGAGGCTAAGTTCATCAAACAGCGGAAACGGATAGCGGCTAAAATCCAGCGTCACTGGCTTAGGCGCAAGGTCAAATACGATTTTGGAATCCGGCAAGATCTCTGTCCACAGGGAGGGATCATAGGGATCTTGGGTGCAGGTGGGGGAGTTGTTTTGCAGCGCCGCAATCACCACTTCGTTATAGTCTTGCAGCAGGCTGATGGGCACATCGTAGATGGCATTGCCGATTTCGCCCTGGGGCTTGTTGAGCGGCACGCTGCCCACGCTAGCGCCGTTGACCAATACCGTCAGGTTTGACCGGGTGGCATAGAGCGCAGGCGAATGGCGAAACCGCAGCGACACCTTGACCGACTTGGTTTCCCAACTGCGCGGACGGGTAAACCGCAGCCGCGACTCGTCGTAGATTCCCCGCAGTTGCAGCCGCGTTCCCACCACCGGGCTACGGTTAAATTCCAGGACATATTGCCCCGGCGACAGCGGCTTCAGTTGCACGGTCGCTGGTAGCGTCGCTTGGTTGGGGGTGCCGGTGGCGGGTCGGGTGTCGGGCTTGGTTTCCGGCGGGATGGCGTTTTGGCGAAAGTCGGGAAGTTCGGTCTGGGCGATCGCCCCACTGTTTGCCAGCAGCATCCCAAATAGCAGCAGCGAAAGGAAACCAGCGACTCGCTTTTGTGAACGCAGATTGGAACGAGAAAACAGCCCGAAGAAGGAGACAAATGGACGAGAAGTGTGACGCTTCATGGAAAGCCTGGAGGATGTTGGAATGCAAGGAAGTGGTGGAAGGAAGAGGGAGGGATTTTGGATTTTGGATTTTGGAAGTGGGCAGTAATCCAAGACCCAAAATCCCCAATCCAGAATCAATACCGTTCCCAGAAGGGCTGATAACCCCGGCGGCGCAACAGGTTATGTTCGACTTGCTGGAGGCGATCGCCCACGGTCGGATTAATTACCCCCTGAGCGTCCTGGGCTGTCCGCACCTGGCGCAGTTGTCGAATACCGCGCTGGATCTGATCCTGGGCGAGGTACAGTTCTGCCATGACGCGCTGGGTTTCCAGGTCATCTGGGCGCAGAGTCAGGACTTGCTGATAAAGCCGCTGGGCGGCGGCGTATTGTCGTTGCTGGAACCGCACGCCTGCTAGGGCAGAGAGCGCACCGACCTCGTTGGGCTGTGCTGCCAGGATGCGCTCATAGGCCTCACTCGCCAAGGCCAAATCGCCCAGCGTTTGCGCCAGTTCGCCCTGGATAAAATAGCCAGCAATCGGGTCATCTTGTCGAGCCAGGATCTCGGACAAGCGCGATCGCGCTGCTTCTGGGTCGCGCTGGGCAATGACTTGCAGCAGTCGGCGCTCAATGGGTAAGTCATTAGGAGACGTTTCCAGCAGGCTAAGATAGAGCGATTCTCGCTGCTCGGTGGCAGGCAACGCGCCAACCAGGGCATAGAGTTCGGGATAGGCAGGCTGGGGCGAGTGGCCCGCCAGCCACTGCGCCAGGGCTTGCTCAGCGGCGGCATCAGAGAGTTCGCCCAATTCATACTGGTGACTCAGTTGGGCAATCTGGGCGCGGGGCTGGTCTGGTTCGCGGCGGCGGATGTCGTCATAAAAGCGGCTGACGGATGCCAGGTTCCCCTGCTGGCGGCGGATGCTGCTCAGGCCCAGCAGGGCATCCAGTTTCACAGTGCTTGGCACGGGTTGAGCCAGGATGCTTTCGTAGCGGCGGGCGCTGGCTTCCAGGTTTCCAGTCTGCCGCTCTAGGTCGGCCAGCAGCAGGTCTGCACCAACGTCGCTCTGTCCCAGTCGGGTGTTTTGATAGGCCAGCAGCGATCGCCGTGCGTCGTCCCAGTTGCGCTGCTGGAGGTGGATTTGAGCGATGCGGAAGTGCAAAAACGGCACGTCTACCCCAGATTGCAGCAGGCTCTCGTAGATGGGCAGCAGGGGAGCGGGCGGCGGGTCAACCTGGGTGAGGGCGATCGCCACAGATTGCCGCTCGAACATCGCGTCGGGCAGGGGTTGCAGCGCGTCCTGTAATTGCGTTTGCAGCGCTGCCATGCCGATTTGCCCAAGCTGCTGCTCCAGCACCAGCCGCCGAACTTGCAAGCTGCGATCGCCCGGATATTGCTCGCTCAACTGCTGATAAATCCGCAACGCTTCCGCCCGTCCCGTGACCGACTCGCTCAGCACGTCCGCTGCCTCAAGCCGCACGCCCAGAGACGGCTCGGCGATAGTGCGGAGGGCCTGTCGGTACAACTCTGCTGCCTGCTGGAGCAGTTGCGGGTCGCGTTCGCGGCGGCCAAGGGTGCTGAGGGCGCGGGCCAGGGGCAACGTGGCATTAGCCTGCTGGCGCAGTGGCTCCAAGGTTTGCAGCGCTTTGGGAAGTTGCTGATCAAGCTGGTAGGCGATCGCCAGCGTGCTGCGGGCATCCGGGATGAGCCAGTCAGGAACTCGCGGCCGCCGGAGCGTGGTTTCTAAAAGCTGAATTGCCTGCGCCGGATCGCCCAGTTCCGCCAGCGTGCGGGCATAGGCCGTCAGCGCTCCATCAGGAATCGCCTGTCCCGTGGTGCGATAGCGAGCGAATAGGGGTTGCGACCGGGCATAGTCACCGCTGTAGGCGTAGACCTGCGCCGCACCCAGCAGCGCCGCCGGCCGGGGATTGCTGGCCAGCAAGCGGTCATAATCCGCAAAGGCTTCGGCATAGCGGCCCTGATAGCCTAGGAGCAGGGCACGTTGGGTGCGGGCATCGGTGTCGTTGGGGGAGAGTTCCAGCAATCTGCTCAGCGCGTCGATGCCGCCCGCCTGCCATTCGGGTCGATAGCCACCCAGCAGGCCAATGGCGCTGAGGGCAGTTCGGTTCGTTGCATCTTGCGCCAATACTTGCTGATAAGCATTCCAGGCATCGGCATCGCGGCCCGCCCGCTGATAGGCGATCGCCAGTCCTAGTCTGGCATCCAGCGAGTTGGGCAATTGCCGCAGCGCTTGCTGAAATGCGGCGATCGCATCGTTCACCCAGCCGCGCTCCAGCAGCGCATAGCCATTTCGCACCGCCGCTGGACGGGATGTTTGCGTAGTTCCGGGCAGGGCGATCGCGCCGCAAAGACTGACGGCCAGCCCCACAATGCCCAGCCATCTTCCAATTCTCTTCATCTGAAATATGCCTCCTGGAAAGGTGTCAGGCTCTTTCAGTCAGGATTTTTGAATCGGTGAGAGTGGTGTACGCGAAGGTTTATGCGAAGGTTTATGCGAAGATGTACGCGAAGGTTTGCGCGAATGATTCATCAGATAGGGCTGCACCCACCAAATGCATTCGATTCCTATCGAATCAGCATCTCAAAATCAAGCCTTGCACATCAAATCATGCATCCTCTCATGCATCTGCCTGACACGCTTGGCTGCGAGGCAAAGTAATGCAGAGATAATGCAAGTTTGACAAGAATTCGCACACAACCTGGAATGCGATCGCACTCCCAATCCACCCCATCATTCAAGTTCCCGACTCGTTCCTGATCTAGCCATGTGGCATCGGCCAATCTGCCGTAGATTCATCCTTCATTGGCGAAAAACCAATCAGCGAAAACCCCTTGATAAAAACCCTGAGAATGTGCCCGAATCCCACCCTGAGTCTTAATCACAACCCTGAAGCTCAGCAATATAGCTGAGTGATCTACTTACATCTACTTACATCTACTTATTTCGTAACCCACGCCTCTCCTACTTTGTACGGCGGGAATTTCTAAGATCCGCATAAAGATTGCGTAAATTCCCGGCAGAGAAGAGATCCAAAGGATCGCGAGCGTCTTTGGGAATATCCAAGATGATGCACAAACAGATCATAAGATCATAAAAAATCAACAGATCATGAAAAAGCGAGGCGCTGACTGCTCAGACCTCGCTCATTACAGAAGTTTTACAAATCTTGGGTACAGGCTTGCTTAGAAGCGGCGATCGCCCCGGCTATATTCGCCGCCGCCATTGCCGCCCCAGCTATTGGCCGGGCGCTTTTCTTCGCGGGGACGGGCTTTGTTCACCTTCAGATCGCGCCCCATCCAGGTCGCGCCATCCAGCGCCTCGATCGCCGCTTGCTCCTCACTTTCCGACGACATTTCCACAAAGCCGAACCCACGAATCCGACCTGTTTCCCGGTCTACCGGAAGCTGAACCCGCGTAACCGTACCATAATCCGAGAAGACGGTTTGCACCTCTTCCTGCGTAACCTTGTAGGAAAGGTTACCAACGTAAATCGACATGGAGTAACTCCGACAGTTAAAGCAATTGCAAAGGCTGGAGATTCAGAGCAGCGCCCGCCAACAAATTGATCCGGTTCGCTCGATCAGATTTGCTCTATCGAATATTTAAATCCGATGCGCTTAATCAGATGAACTCAGATGAAATTAAACCGATAAACTTGTAAACAAACTCGTCAACCGAAACTAAAGCCTCAACCGTCAGTCTAACACGTGCGCGGGGCGGAAGCGGCGATGAAAGCCCGCTGTCACGAATCCCCGCTCCTTCTCCCCAAACCCCTCATGTTTCAGGCTACTCGCCGCCGCCTTGCTCTGTGGTATACCGCTGTTACAGCCGTGCTGCTGGTTGTGTTTGCCAGCGGCGTATATCTCTATGTGCGGACGACCCTGATCGAGCGGATCGACGACACGTTGAGCCATGTGGTGGAGGTGGTGGGGCGATCGCTCGTGATTGAACCCGCCAACCCGGCCCGAGGGCTGCCGCCACGGGTCAACATCGAGGCCAGCTTTCGCGACGACTCCGACTCGGTAGAAGACGACCACATCGACCTGGAATGGTTCGACCCTGCGGGAAAGCTGCTCTGGTCTACGTTTTCCTCTACGCTAGAGATTCCGCTGCATCCCAACAGCAACGGCGAAACGGTTCATGTAACGGAAGATTTGCTGCTGCGACAGGTGACGCAGCGCATCGAGGCGGGCGGTCAACTGCTGGGCTATCTGCGCGTCAGCCATCCTTGGTTTGAAGTCACGAAGCCCACGCGACAGCTCATCCGCGATCTGGCGCTGGGAACGGCGCTGCTGGTGGGCACGGTGGCAGGCATCGGCTGGCTGCTGTCGGAGTTGGCGATGGCCCCGGTGCGCGAGTCTTATCAACGGCTGAAGCAGTTCACTGCCGATGCCTCGCACGAATTGCGAAACCCCATCGCCGTGATCCAGACCAACGTGCAGGTGGCGCTGGCCGATGCGGAACCCGATCCTGCGATGCAGCAGCAGCAGCTTAAAGTGATCGAGCGGCTGACGCGGCGACTGGGGCGGCTGGTGGATGATCTGTTGTTTCTGGCGCGGCAAGACAGCGGTAAAAAACTGGCCCGACGAGAGGCGATCGCCCTGCCTGTGCTGCTAGAAGAGGTGCTAGAGGAACAGGAGAGCATCGCCGCCGATAAGCCCGTATCGCTGAATTTGGAAATCACTCCGGAGCTTCAGCAATTGCCTGATGCCGTGCAGATACAGGGCGATCGCGATCAGCTCATTCGCCTGTTTACGAACCTAATCGGCAACGCGATTCAGTACACGCCTGCGAACGGCAAAGTGACCGTTTCGGTGAGTCGAAATAAGCACAATCCAGCGCATGTTCAGGTTCAAGTTCGTGACACTGGGAGAGGCATTCCTGCGGAATCACTGCCGTACCTGTTTGATCGCTTCTATCGAGTGGACCCTGCCCGCACCTCTGATAGCCGCAGCAAGGCCAGCGGTGGCTCCGGCCTCGGACTGGCGATCGCCAAGGTGATTACTGAAAACCACCACGGACAGATCCAGGTAGACAGCGAACTGAGCAAGGGGACAGTATTTACGGTGACGCTGCCTGCGGGGTGAGCAGGGGTTGGCGTGTTGCGAATGAGAAGATCGGATCACCCGTCCCTCTCAGCACCCGTACCTTTGGGCGATCGCCCTCATTTCCCAGCACCGATACCTTTGGGCGATCGCCCCCCGGATACCTGTTGGGACATCGCACACTGACCCAAGTCTGTCGCTACTCAACCTTTGCGGCTGACCCGAAAGCGGCTGGGAGTGTGCGGCTTGACCCAGATCTCGAAGAACCGAGCCTCTGCAATTGGGGGGCGAATCG